>JAFZUD010000160.1 GCA_017618495.1 Bacilli bacterium
AGTGTTGACGCACATGAAGACAACAAAAAGACTTGTATTCGTAGGAGAGACGCTAGAGGATATTGACATCCTCTCTATTCTTTTCCATTGCCGAAGGTCGACGGAAGAAAGATGACTGATGAGGAATTGGCCGCTTTCGACGCCGCCTACAATGAGGCTCAGAAGCCGTTTTATCTCGAAATCGAGAAAGACGACCCCATAGCACTTTCGCACCAGGTAAAACCTGGAGACGAGATCATATGCTATGACCTTAACAGCAGTGAGAGGATTTTTTACAGATTATCCGCTGCGAAGGAGGGCATATTCCGATTCGCTATGACAAGCGGATCGAATATCATCGCTATTCTGAGAACACTCTCAGCTCAAGAAAGAACGTCTTCTGCCACAGCCTAAGACACTTAAGGGTCAGCATCACGCTGGCCCTTCTGCATGCCCAAAAAATCTTAGCCATGACCAATTTCCAAATCGCGAAAAAACAGGTATAATTAGAACCAATCGCGAATAAAAAATTAATTTTTGATGGGTAACAATGTCAAACCAGGACAACGACACAATCATTGAGCTAAAAGCCGTCAGCAAACGCTACGGTTTTGGCGACGCCGAATCATATGCCCTCCGCAATTTTGACCTCAAGGTCAAGCGCGGCGAGTTCATCATGATCATGGGGCCATCCGGCTGCGGCAAAACTACACTATTAAACATCATCGGCCTCCTCGACAAGGCTAGCTCAGGCGAATACATCCTCGCCGGCAAAGACGTCTCGCGCGTCTCTTCGAGCAAAAAAGCTCGCTTCCGCGCCAAAGAAATTGGCTTCATTTTCCAAAACTTCAACCTGGTTCCAACTCTCCCAATTATTGAGAACGTTTCCCTCCCACTCATCTACGCTGGCTACGGCAAAACTCGCCGCCTCCGCATGGCCGACAACATCCTCGAGCATTTCCATCTCCGCGAACGCGAATACTACATGCCTTACCAGCTCTCTGGTGGCCAACAGCAGCGCGTCGCGATTGCCCGCAGCCTCATCTCGAACCCGAGCATCATTCTCGCCGATGAGCCAACCGGCAACCTCGACAGCCGCAACAGCCACATCATCATGGAAGAGCTCCGCGACATTCATTCTATGGGCAACACCATCATCATGGTCACTCATAACCCCGCCCTCACCACTTACGCCACCCGCGTAATCAACATGCTCGACGGCGAAATTGACACTGATATCAAAACCGTCGATGACCGCGACCTACCAAAGGGCGGCAAAGGCGAAAAAGTCTCCGTGAAGGTTCTTCCTTCCCGCGACCCAATCAAGATGGAAATCCAATCCGAATCTGATGTCGTCGTCTCTGGCGACAATGTCACCACCGAAGACGCCGATGTCCTCGTCATGCCAGAAGAACAGCCAAAGGCTCCAGCAAAGAAGACTACAAAGAAAACCACGAAGAAAAAGACCACCAAAAAGAAAGGAGCAAAGAAATGAAATACCTAATTAACACCCATTTTCATCTTGCTCTCGATAATCTCCGCCAGAATCGCGGCCGCACTTTCTTGTCCGCCCTCGGCATCGCTATCGGCGTGGCCAGCATCGTGCTCATCATGTCTCTAACCGGCGGCGTCAACAACCTCATCAGCGCTTCTAGCGACAAAAACAACGCGAACCTCATTCTCGTCCGCCCAAGCTTCGGCAAAGCCGAAAATAGCTTCATCGACGGTCTGACAAATTCCCGTCAATTCAGCAAATCTAACCTCACAATCGAAGACGTCACCACCATCAAAAAGATCAAATCCGTCAAAGCCGCTGCCCCAATTGCCATCAGTAACAGTGCGATTAGCATTGCCGGCAAGATTTACCAAAACAACACCATCGTCGCAACTAGCAACGACCTCCAGGAAATCCTTGACCTTCATTTGAAGAATGGCCAATTCCTCGATTACAAACTCCGCGAAAACGTCGCCGTCATCGGCTACAAAACCGCAATGTCTCTCTTTGGCACCCCAGAGGCCATCGCCCGCACCTTCTCTTACAACGACAAAATGTTCATGGTAGTCGGCGTCCTCGACGAGATTAACGATCCTATCAATTTCAATAACGTCGACTTTGATAGCTCCATTCTCATCGATATCAATTACGCCAGCACCTTCGAATCTTCGATCCAGATTCAGCAAATC
>JAFZUD010000161.1 GCA_017618495.1 Bacilli bacterium
ATTTGTATATGCGTACAGCGTGGTAGGAACGTTTAGCGGCGTTCCGATAAGCCACTGCATGCTAAATTCCAACAGGAGGAAAACACATGGCAAAAAGAATCGCTAAGGTTCTTAAGATGGAACTCCCTGGCGGAGACGCCCATCCAGGACCAAAACTCGCTTCCGCGGGTGTTCAGATGGCCAAGTTCTGCACCGACTTCAATGCGAAGACCGCTGACAGAAAGGGTCAAGTCGTCCCTGTCATCATCACGGCTTACGAAGACAAGTCCTACGACTTCGTCATCAAGACCAGCCCAGCTGCTGGCCTCATCTTAAAGGCTGCTGGCCTTACCAAAGGCTCTGGCAACCCAAAGCAGATTGTCGGTCACATCTCCCAGGCTCAGCTTGAAGAGATCGCGAACTACAAGATGCCAGACCTCAACGCCAACGATATCGAGGCGGCCAAGAAGGTCATTGCCGGCACCGCCCTTAACATGGGCATCGCCGTTGACGAGAAGTAAGGAGGGGCTAGTAGATGAAACACTTCAAGAAATACAACGCCGCCGCCGCTCTCATCGACGCCAGCAAAGAATACACTATCGAAGAAGCTGCTGCCCTCATCAAGAAGACCAGCACCACCAAGTTCGATAGCACCATCGACATCAGCTTCGCGCTCAATGTCGACCCAACCAAAGCCGACCAGCTTATCCGTGGCACCTTAGCCCTTCCTCATGGCAATGGTAAGACCAAGAAGATCCTTGCCATCACCAACAACAAGCAGGAAGAAGCCAAAGCCGCCGGTGCTGACTTCGTCGGTGCCAAAGACATGCTCGAGAAGATCCTCAACGAAAACTGGTTCGGATTCGATGTCATGGTCGCTACCCCAGATATGATGGGTGAGCTTGGCAAAATGGGTATGGGCCGTATCCTTGGTCCAAAAGGCTTAATGCCAAACCCAAAGACCGGAACCGTCACCATGGACCTCGCGACCGCTATCAGCGAGATCAAACGTGGTAAGATCGCCTACCGTGTCGACCGCGATGGCAACCTCAACATCTCCATCGCTCGTTGCTCCTTCGAAGATGCGAAGATCGTCGATAACCTCAACACCGTTACCGAGACCATCGCCAAGTCCCGTCCGAGCACCGTCAAAGGTAAATTCATCAAATCCTGCGTCCTTCACACCACCATGGGCCCAGGCATGAAGCTCACCTTTGCTTCTAAGAACTAATCGTCCTTAGAGAAACACCAAATTTGGTGAATTGCTTGTTATACCTAAGAGAGCAACGGGCAAGTGCCTTAATAAATACACGTTGCGGAGGATACATCTAATTCATAACCCACTAGTTATATCAAGCTTCACATACAGTCGATAAAGAAAGGAGGAACTACGATGAACGAAAAAGCACTCCAAGCTAAACAAGATGCTGTCAAGACGATTTCCGAAGGCATCAAGAATAGCAAAGCCATCGCCATTGTCAGCTATCATGGCTTGACCGTGGCCGAGATCACCGAACTTCGCCGTAAGCTCGCTGAGAAGAATGCTCGCTTCGGTGTCTTCAAAAACACCATGGTCCGCAGAGCTCTCAAAGAGAACAACATCGAAGGTCTCGATGAATTCCTCGAAGGCCCGAATGCCTTTGTCTTCTCACCTGAAACCAGCACCGGCGTCAACATCATCTACAAGTACAGCCGTGGCCACGAGAATCTCATTCTCAAGGGTGGATACGTCGAAGGCCAGGTCGTCGATGCCAAAGGCTTAAAAGCTGTCGCCAAGCTCCCAACCAAGGAGCAATTGCTCTCGATGTTCTGCATGGTTCTCAACGAACCAATCTCTGGATTTGCCAGAGCTATCAAATCTGTTGCCGAAAAGAATGGCGCTCCTGCTGAGGCCGCTGCCCCAGCCGAGACGCCTGCCAACTAATGGAGGAAAAAACAATGGCTGAAAAGTTAACCAATGAACAAATCATTGACACCCTCAAGCAAATGAGCGCGCTTGAGCTTAGCAACCTCGTCAAGGCTGTCGAGGAAGAATTCGGTGTCACCGCTGCTGCCCCAGTGGCCGCTGCCGCTCCTGCCGAGGAAGAAGAGTCCGCCAAGAAGGGCCCATCCGAGGTCTCCTTATTCTTAAAGGGACTTGGAACCGCCGGCAAAGTCGCCGTCATCAAGGCTGTCCAGACCATCACCGGTCTTGGCCTTATGGATGCCAAGAAGCTCGTTGATGCTTGCCCATGCGCCATCAAAGAGAAGATCAGCCCAGTCGAGGCTGAGGCCCACGGCAAAGTCCTCAAGGACGCCGGTGCCGAAATCGAAATCAAATAGTTTCGTTAAACAATTATTTACCTACCCTGCCCAAGGACTCGTCATCTTTGGGTAGGGTTTTGGCGCTTTAAAGGGAGGTAGCGTTATGGCCCAATACTTCGATAACGTGGAAGAGTTAGGCCACCAAGATATCACCATGGAGTTCACTCTCTTAGGTGAAACCTACTTCTTTAAAAGCGACCTTGGAGTCTTCAGCAAAAGAGGGCTCGACGATGGCACCAGAATATTGCTTGAAACCATCGCCAATCTCTCTTTAGGGAGAAAGATTCTCGACCTTGGGTGTGGAG
>JAFZUD010000162.1 GCA_017618495.1 Bacilli bacterium
TATAGCCCATCCTTCAAGAAAGGAGTTTTACCTACGCAAAAAGGTAGATAACCCTTACCTTGATCTTGAAGTCATGACCCTTCCTGAAATGAAGGCGCTTTTCGATTACAATTACGACGATAGGGCGCTCCGTTTCCTTTTAGGAAAAGGATATAGATACCTTGAGGCGAAAGAGCTTCTTGCCGCTTTCGTTGCACCTAATTTTGAAAAAGGGAAAGAGGTCAAAAAATACGCCGAATTAAGAGAAGAGCTCATTAGAGAGCATCTTCTTTTCAAAACGGCTTACCCTGAGAGGACATTCATTGGGTCTCATGTTCTCATTAGCGGTTATTACAACGAAGGGGAGACAGTCTTTAATTGTTTGAAAAAAGTTGATGGTATGCTTCAAATCGACTATGAGATCGAGGGTCAAAACAATCCTTCGACGAATGCGATCAACATATTCATCGACCCATATGAAGAATTCCATTTCGTCTATAACAAAATTTGTTACGACATCGACGTCAACAAAACCCCGATTGAGAACATATGTGTCTACGGCTTGACTTCGGACTACGTCCCTCTGATCAAAGAGTTCAACAAAGTCTACGGAATTACAATCGATCTCGAGACAGACGAAAGGCTCTTTGATATGGGTATCTATAAATGCTTCAGAGATACTTATCTCGATACCGGTTTAGAAGATGCCATTCGCAGCATGAGGGAGAAATACCCTGACTCGAAAGATGCCGACACCATAGAGAGTTTTGCCCGCGAATTTGCGGTGGTTTTTGAAAATTCCCCAGCAAAAACCCTTCAGATTTACGATGATATTGCAAAAGAAAAGAAGCGCGCAAAGCAAAAACATAAGAACGTTATCAAGGTTCTCAATGAGCCTGTTTGTCCACCAGACGTCCATCTCTATTGTTTGAATTTCTCGATGGGCCAATACCCAATCGTTGCAAGTGAATCCGGTCTCTTTAGCGACGAAGAGAAAAAGCTCATCGGCTTAGAAACTTCCGAAGAGAGATCCCTTAATGACAGCGAGAGAGTCGACCGCCTTTTGCGTAGCACTAGTCTCAAACTCCTCACTTTCTTTGAAAATGGTTTTGAGAGCGCCCGTTTCCTTTCGGGCTTCAAAGACAAGTACAACATGACTGTGGTCTCTAACCCAATAGCAGAGGATGAGAACGGCCCATACGAATACGCTCACGATAAAGGCGGATTCCTTTACGCCGCTCTTGAAGACGAATACGAGAACTATCTCCAAGATGACAAGAGGAGAGAAGCCTATAAGAGCATTTCGGATTTAAAAGAATACCGAGAGTACAATTACGAATTCAAAGGCATGAACTCCTCAATCAACAAAAGCAGATATTATTCTGCCTCAAGCCTAAAGAATTACCGTTCTTGCCCTTTCAAATATCTCATGACCAAGGTCGTCGGTGATGAATCCGAAACGGATTTCAAAGCGAGAATAGGAACAGTTTTCCATAAAACTCTTGAACTCTACCATACCGACCCTGATTTTGACTTCGATAAGGCGTATTCCTTAGCCATTGAAATGGAGCAGGGGCTCAAAGAAGATCCTGCAGACACTTTCCACGAGGAAAAGACCCTGTTCACCACCAAAGAGAAAGTCCTCATTGAGAATCTCCGTAGCTACTGCAAAGAGTCGCTAGAGTTTCAGAAGGAATTCGAAGGCAATCTCAAGGATGCAAAGTTTATTGCCGAAGGCGGTTTTGACGTCGATATAAATGGAATCACGATTACAGGAAGATATGACAAAGTCATAACCTTTGACTACGCTGGCAAAAGGCATGCTTTCATAGTCGATTACAAGAGCGGCACAGAAAAGTTTGATGAAGGTCTTTTCAGAAGCGAACACGGGCTTTCTTTGCAACTTCCTTTATACGCTTTGGCATTAGAGAACAAGAAAGCTGATTTTGATGATGCGAGTATCGCAGGCTTATTTATCGCTCCAGTCATTCCTTATTCGCTGACCAATGACAAAAAGAAATCCACTTTGGAAGAACTTGATAAGTCAAAACTTAGGCTTAATGGACTTTTCCTCGCTGACACATCCTTCCTAAAGAGCATTGAGCCAGGGTTAACGAGATACAGTTCCTTATTCGCGAGCTGCGAACTCAAAGGGACCGACTTTGCTGCCAGCAAATCGGAATATCCAAAATCAAAAAGCTATGCGGAGTTCCATGATCTCGCCGAGAGGATGAAGAAAATCATTGAAGAGTCAGATGAGGCTATCTCAAATGGCAAATTCGATATCAAACCAACTATGGTAAAGAACAAACATGATGCTTGTGAGTATTGCCATTTCCACGATGTCTGTTACATCAACAAAAACAAGATAATTTACGAAAACCTCAGCAAAAACAACATGAAAGCCGATGTCGATGACGATGATTTCGACGACGAAGAAGGGGATGACTCTGATGAAGACTGAATTTGATATCCCACAAAAACAAGCCATAGATTCAAGGAAAGGAAACTTCCTAGTAAGTGCTGGCGCAGGTAGTGGCAAGACCGCTGTTTTGACTGAGCGCATCAAGGAGATAGTGACCGATAAGAGCGCAAAACTAGATCAGCTTCTCGTCTTGACCTTCACTAACAAAGCGGCCGCCGAAATGAAGAACAGAACCAGGGAGAAACTTCCTAAACTTTCTAGCCAAGTCGAA
>JAFZUD010000017.1 GCA_017618495.1 Bacilli bacterium
GAAGGGATTATGCTATGTTTTGTATTAAGAAAACTAGTTATGCCTACTTGTAGAAATTGCCATCGCACAATCGGGAAATTTGATGCCGACGTTTGCCCATACTGCGGAACAACCGATCCAATCGATTCTCAGTATCGGACCAAGGATATGACGTCTTTCATCGATCCTCAGAAGCCAAAATCTGGCTTATATAGGAGCAAGAGCCGCAAGACGGCTGCTTTACTTTGCATGTTGCTCGGCTTTGCCGGAGCCCATGATTTCTATCTTGGCTATAAGAAAAACGGACTCATCAACATCATCTTTACCCTTTGTTTCGTCGGAATCATCGGTACCGTGATGCTTGTTCTCAATCTTACTCACGTTATCGAATGGTCAATCCCTGGCGGATATCTTTTGCCATTCGCGGCCGACTTCCTTTTCCATGTCGGCTATGGCTTACGTTATCTTTTCAAAGACTCCCTTAAAGACGGGAATGGAGTGTTCCTTCGCTAAAAATGGAACGCTTCTTCGGCCGAGTCGAAGGGGATAAGGCCTATATCAGCCCCGATAAAGCGCATCATTTGGTGCGTGTTTTGCGTGCAAAAAAGGGCGATAAGGTCGAAATCGCCGATACCGGTGAGCTTTATCTTTGCGAGATCAAGAGCCTTGATCCGCTCGATATCAGCGTCATCGAATCCTTATACAAACCAAAACCTCTTCCTTTCACGGTTGTTTTGGCGTTCGCTCTCCTTAAAGGTGGACATGATGAACTCGTTCTTCAAAAAGGAACTGAGCTGGGCGTAAATGAATTCGCCCCATATATCTCTAGCCGCACGATTGTGAGACTAGACCAGAAAGACAAAGAAAAGCGCCAAGCGCGTTTTGAGAAGATCGTTCTTTCTTCTTGCGAGCAATGCAAACGCATCGATATACCAAAAGTCGACGAGATCTTATCTTTTGATAAGATGACCGATATGAAATTCGACCATGCTTTCTTCGCTTACGAAGGACTTTCGCATGAATCTTTCAACCTTGCTGCCGAAGCCGCAAAGGTCAAGGAAGGCGAAAGGGTTTTGCTCATCGTCGGTCCTGAAGGCGGATTTGATGAGAAAGAGGTCGCTCTTGCCGCCAAGAAAGGCTTAACGCCTGTTTCTCTTGGACAGAGAATCCTCCGCGCTGAAACTGCCTCAATCTACATGGCCAGTGTCTTTTCGTTCATAGGGGAGAGTAAATAATGACCCTCTATCAGCTCTTAGCGGACAACCAGGCGCCAACATCGTTCGATCGTGGCGATGAAATGGCTTTCTATAACCGTTATTCCTACAAACTATCGGATAACGAGCCTTTCGCCTATCTTTCCAAGATGGTTGATTCCTTTGGAATCATCAGAGCGAATATCGTTTTACGAGCTATCATGAACAAAGAAGAGATTGAGAAGGAATTCTTCGCTCACTCAAAACTCCTTGAAAAGAACCCGCAGCTCACCCCGATGAAGGAGTTCATGGACAATGTCACCAGCACCTTGCCTTATCTTGAGGTTGGTGGCGAGAAGATCTATGTTCCGATTTTCCCGTCTTCCTTGGCGTCTATTTATACGAACACCTACGAAAAGCTATCTGTCCCACCA
>JAFZUD010000163.1 GCA_017618495.1 Bacilli bacterium
GCAACTCCAAACGCCGATCAGACCGTTTATGTTGGAAAGACAACCGAATTCGTTTCTGATGACATGACAGTGACCAACACAACCAAGACCTATACACTTGGCGAAGGCACCTATGAAGTCGACACCGTAGTCGAAAACATTGACCTTCTTGCCGATACTTGGACAGCTGGCAACTCCGGCACCTATGAGACTCTTGATAATGGCTCTGTCATCATCAAGTTCACCCCAACTGCTGATGGCGAATACACCTTCAATCTCGCAGGGGTTACTGGAACCGATGTTAAGTTCGGTCTCTATGCCGCCACCTTCGACAACAGCGGCTTCAAAGGTAACGCGCTCATCTACGCTGACGATGGAATGAGTGGCGCAGGCGAAACATTCACCTACGAATTGACCGCTGGCACAACCTACTACATCAGGGCAACCGCCCACTACTCAGATTGGTCCAAAGCTATCACTAGCATGACCTCTACCCGTGGTGGTGTCGAGCTTGCGATTGAAGTCGTAGATCCAACCCCAGCTCCATAAGCTGAAACCACATCATCTTCCATTGGGACCCCATACACTGGGGTCCTTTTCTTTTGGACAAAATGTAATTTTCCCTTGCGCGACTCTTTGGGTAAGCATATTATTTCTTAGTTTTAAAACTAAGGAGGTTTCCCATGAACATTCGTAACGTCGCCATTATTGCCCACGTCGACCATGGCAAAACCACCTTGGTCAACTCTCTTTTCACCTCTTCCCACACCTTCAGAGACAACGAACAGGTGAAAGACAGAATGCTTGACAGCAACCCAATCGAGGCGGAACGCGGCATCACCATCCTTGCCAAGACCACCTCCGTTCTTTATAAAGACTGCAAAGTCAACATCGTCGACACCCCAGGGCACGCGGACTTCGGAGGCGAGGTCGAGCGTATCATGCACATGGTCGATGGATGTTTGCTCGTCGTCGATGCCTATGAAGGTACGATGCCTCAGACCCGTTTCGTTCTTAAGAACGCGCTTGAGAACCACATCAAGCCAATCGTCGTCATCAACAAGATCGACAGACCTCACGCCGACGCGCAAAAAGCCATCGATGAGGTTCTTGACCTTTTCATCGAGCTTGGCGCACCAGACGAGTTCCTTGATTTCCCTGTCTGCTTCGTAAGCGCCCTTAACGGCACTTCATCCTTAGATCCAGACCCAGCCACCCAGAAGCCTGGCATGGATCCTCTTCTTGACCTCATCATCAAGCATATCCCAGAGCCTGTTTGCGAGCCTTCTAAGCCATTCCAGTGGCAAAGCGCCCTTCTTGATTACAACGATTTCGTCGGAAGAATCGGCATCGGTACCGTCAGGCGTGGCTCTATCCACGTTGGCGATAGCGTCACCGACGTCAGAAAAGACGGCACCACGACCAACTTCAAAGTCATGAAGCTCTATACCTTCCATGGCATGAGCCGTGACGAGGTTGAAAGTGTTCAGTCCGGCGATATCTGCGGTATCGCAGGCCTCCCAGATATCGGTGTCAGCGACACCATCTGCGCCCCAACCGCTTTAGACCCTCTTCCAGCATTACGTGTCGATGAACCAACCCTTCAGATGGAATTTGGCACAAACTCCTCCCCAATGAGAGGACAGGATGGCAAGAAAGTCACTGCCCGCGTCATTGAGGAAAGGCTCTATCAGGAAACCCAAAGAGATGTCTCTTTGAGATTCAACAGAGTCCCAAACAAAGAATCCTGGATCGTCTCAGGCCGTGGCGAGCTCCATCTTGGCGTTCTCATTGAGAAC
>JAFZUD010000164.1 GCA_017618495.1 Bacilli bacterium
GATATAGCTGGTTCAAACGGATCGGTCAGGTGGATCCATTATTCGTTCGACCAACCTGTCGAGGCCTTCTTGTTTCATGCTGGTTCGACGGGGGCGGGCTATTATGATTCAGGCCTAGCAGGGATAATGAACGTCGCCATTTTTACTGATGAGTTGGCTACCTCTGGGTACGAAATGCCATATTCAGAGGGTATTTGGAACGGAATTCCGATGATAATGAACAATTCGAACTGCTATAGATATGCATTCAACTTCCCAAATTATCAGAATAACCATTATTATTGGGATCCCGGAGACTATTCGGGCACTTATGACACAATCCCATACGGAACGAAGGAAGCTCTTCTTAGAAAAACCGAATTAGACTGCAGGGCCTTCAAAACAAACAACCCATCTTCTGGCGCGTTTTTTGCTAAGATAGGAAGGATGGAAGCGTGTCCATCTGGATGCTATAAAGTAGCTTTTTTGATGAACTCAATGAATTGGGGCTTCCATTGGTTCAGACAGAACCCGGATGGGACATGGTCGCAGAAGGACAACTCAGGCCCTGTCACAAAACTTGACGCGAGTCAAAATGAGATAATCGACCCACAATTCTGTGACACATGGTATGATATTTTTTGTGGATACTACTGTGTAGGTCCCTGGACAGGCTATGGGGTATCATAGAATTAGCAAACTTATTCTCCTACCACTGTTTCTGGCATTTCTTTCAAGTTGCCAAGCGGACGACCGAACCGCGGTAAAGCCAGACAGATACGATTTGCATGATGTGACGGTCTCTATGCTTGAAGCCGACGGTTGCATGATATTTGAGGACATGTATTTTGCAAGAGGCGAGGAGAAAGACCACGTTTTCAGGTTCAAAGATGACAAAATTACGGAGCATGTGGCATGCCCAAAAGTCAAATTTGACGCAAAGAATTTCGACGACGTCATAGGTGAGTCTCTCTACGAAGCCGTCCAAAAGGTTGGGATACCTTCTTTTAGAGGTCTAGAGAAAGACCATTCTGTAACCTATCTTTGCAAAGATGGAATCGAAAGATCGCTTTCTTTGTCGCTTGAAGCTGAATCCGAATGGGTTATCAGCAGTGTTGAAGAGAAGGCAATCTATTACCGTTTAAGTGATTATGTTGACGAGCAGTTTACCTATTGTCCGAGTCTCGAAAGATGCAAGAAAATCAAGATGGGCATGTACCTCAGTGACGTTTTCTTTATGCTTGGAAGGCCCCACAAGTATTCAGAATCGAACGGATCAATGTGCTGTTGGAGTATTTCCTCAGGCGGGACGATTCATATAACGCAAGGCTCGGAATATGAAGGTACCCCATTTTTCGATGCCGCCATATTTGAAAGGCAAGATTTCTTTAAACAGACGGATATCGTTAAAGGCTCAGAGGCCACGAAAACGAAGCTTTATTGGTCTGTTTCTACGATTTGCTTTAATGAGAAGGGTATCGATGCCTTCCCAGGAGGGGCGGTATTTGACAAATGAAGCTTATAAAAACATTTCGAAAAACTCTTTTGTCAGTCTTTTGTGCTTTTTGTTGCGTCTCTTGCAATTTGCCTGACTCAACGCAAACTTCGGTTTCTTTTTCGGATCCTTTTGAGAATCCAAATATCACCGAGGAGCTGTTGGAAGATAACCTATGTATGGTCTTCGAGGACCTAAGGTTCATAAAAACTGACAAGCAAGATCACGTATACGTCGTAAACGCAGGGAAAATCGCAAAGCATAAATGCTACTCTAAAAAGGCTGTAAATCTTGATGCTTTCCGAGATTTAGTTGGAAAACCTCTTCTTGAAGCGTTGGATACAATCGGCACCCCCTCATTCAGGGGCAGGTATGACATGGACCCCACTCTGACATACGTTGTCTCTCATGATTCTTATGTGAATATCGGGGTTGAAAAAGATGAGAATGGCAATTGGTCGATTTCAACGTGTGATTTTTTCGATGAGGCTGGTTTCAGTGAGTACTTTGGCAAAAGCTACGATTACAGGCAAGATGGGGCTATTCAGCGTGATTGTTACATCCCGTCTTTTAACAGGGTGAGATCGATCCCTATGGGTACGTCTTTTGACTCTGTGCTTTTCGTACTTGGTATGCCTGACCAAGGAACCTATCATGGTTTGTCCTCTGCTGGCAAGTGTGGCGGATCATGGCGATTGGATAACAAAAGAGAGCTTGTTGTTAATGCAAGGTGGCTTGAGTCAGATTACCCGATGTTTGACAGCAAATACTGTGAAAACGGCCAAAACACTTATTGTGGTGTTTGCCGAGTCTATTTCTGTTGACGATTGGCTTCCTCTGCATTCAATATGGGGACAAAACATCGATGAACTTGTTGCTTTCTTGAAACAAAATTAAAAATCCTTGGCAAAACCAAGGTATTTTTTGCGAATTGGTCGGAACGATGAGATTTGAACTCACGACCCCTACCACCCCAAGGTAGTGCACTACCAAACTGTGCTACGTCCCGTCTCAAAACATTATATAGAATGCCTATTTTTATTCTAGTGACGCCATCGAGGTTTTGAGAATTTTTCTTTTTAAAAAGAAATTCTTAGGGTGTTTTTGTTTCGCATATCTATTTTCTTTCCTATAATTTGCTTGTTATGGATGCACGCAAAAAGATTTTCGTAAAAGGGGCCAGAGAGAATAATCTCAAGAACATTGATCTTGAGATGCCAAAAGAAACCCTTACCGTCTTCACCGGAGTAAGCGGTTCTGGCAAATCGACTCTCGCTTTCGAGACGATCTACGCCGAAGGGCAAAGAAGATACGTCGAATCCCTTTCCCCATACGCCAGACAATTCTTAGGCGGCGTCGATAAGCCAGACGTGGACGCTATCGAAGGTCTTTCCCCAGCCATCTCAATCGACCAGAAGACGACATCCCATAACCCTCGTTCAACCGTCGGAACCGTCACTGAGATATATGATTTCCTCCGACTTCTTTTCGGAAGAATCGGAATCCCATATTGCCCTCATCACCATAAGCCGATCGTTGCCCAGTCTCCTTCCTCGATGACTGAGTCCATCCTTAGATACGAAAACGGAACCAAACTCCAAATCCTTTCCCCAGTCGTAAGACACGAGAAAGGCACCCATAAAGCCACCCTCGACAAACTCAAGTCAGCGGGTTTTGCTAGACTCCGTGTCGATGGAGAATTCTTCCTTATCGAAGAAGCCCCTGAGTTAGAGAAGAACAAACGTCACGACATCGATATCGTCATCGACCGTCTTGTCGTCAAAGACGACATCCGCTCAAGAGTGGCGGAAGACGTTGAGCTCGCTCTCGATTGGAGCGACGGCTACCTCATCGTCCATACTGATAAAGAGGAAAAGCTCATCTCGAGCAACCATACCTGCCCAGAATGCGGGTTCAGCATCCCAAAGATCGAGCCTCGTCTTTTCTCTTTCAACGCCCCATTAGGTTCTTGCCCTGATTGTCATGGCGTGGGCCTAAAACGCAGTGTTGCCGAAGACCTCATGATCCCTAATCCGAAGCTCTCAATCAACCAGGGAGGTCTTCGTTACTTCAAGAACCAAGTCGGTTCCAACCTTCTTGAATGGCAGACCTTCAAGGTCCTTTGTGAGACCTATGGCATCGATATGAATAAGCCACTAGGCGAATTCACCGAGAAAGAGAAGAAGATCATCTTTATCGGAAGCGACAAAGAAATTAGCTACACCCTCAAGTCCAGCTCTGGAAACGTCTCCCATCGCAAAGGCTTCATCGAAGGCGTCAAAACGATGATCGAGAGAAGGTATCAGGAAACCACATCCAAATGGATGATGCCCTTCTATGAATCCTTCATGCGTGATTCCGAATGTGAGACCTGCCGTGGCCATAGGCTTAATGAAGCTGCTTTATCGGTCAAGATCAATGGCCTAAATATCTATGAGGTCACTTGCCTCACCATCGAGAAACTCGTCGATTGGGTCAAAGACACCAAAGAGAAACTCAATGAGACCGAGCTTCAAATCGCTAACCTCGTCCTCAAAGAAATCCATAACAGAGCCGCCTTCCTTGTCGATGTCGGCCTTAACTACTTAACACTCGACCGCCTTGCGATGTCTTTAAGCGGTGGAGAAGCCCAACGTATCAGACTCGCCACCCAAATCGGATCAAGATTGTCTGGCGTTTTATATGTCCTTGATGAACCTTCGATCGGTCTCCATCAAAGAGACAACGCCAAACTCATCAAGACGATGAAAGAGATGAGAGACCTTGGAAACACCCTCATCGTTGTTGAACATGACGAAGAGACAATGAGGAACGCCGACTTCATCGTCGACATTGGTCCAGGTGCCGGTGTGCATGGTGGCAAAGTCGTCGCAACAGGAAGCCTTGAGGATATTGAGAACACCAAAGAATCCATCACCGGAGATTATCTCGCTGGCAGAAAATACATCGCCGTTCCTAAAAAAAGAAGAAAAGGAAATGGCAAGAAGATCACCCTCAGAGGGTGCAAGTGCCATAATCTTAAGAACATCAGCGTCGATTTCCCTCTTGGAACATTCACCGTTGTCACGGGTGTCTCTGGTTCAGGAAAGAGCTCACTCGTTAATGAGACCCTCTCGAAGATCCTTCAGAAGACCCTCAATCATAGCGATGTCCTCCCAGGAGAATATAAGGAGGCTATCGGCTTAGACAATGTCGACAAAGTCGTCATCGTCGACCAAGAGCCGATCGGCAGAACCCCAAGAAGCAATCCTGCCACATACACGAAGGTCTTTGATGACATCCGTGCCTTGTTTGCTGAAACACCTGAAGCCAGAGCAAGAGGCTTCGACAAAGGAAGGTTCTCCTTCAACGTTGGCGGAGGACGATGTGAGAAGTGCCAAGGCGCTGGCGTCGTCTATGTCCCAATGAACTTCCTCCCAGACGTATATGTTAAGTGCGATGAGTGTAACGGCATGCGTTATAACCACGAGACCCTTGAATGCGTCTATAAAGGAAAGAACATCTATGACGTCCTTGATATGCGTATTGAGGAAGCGGTGAAATTTTTCGAAAATCGTCCGCAAATCGCACATAAAATTAAGACTTTGTTCGACGTAGGCCTTGGATATATCAAGTTAGGTCAGCCTGCTACGACCCTTAGCGGAGGAGAGGCTCAGCGTGTCAAACTCGCCTTCGAACTCCAAAAGAGGCCGACAGGCAAAACCGTCTACATCCTCGACGAACCGACTACGGGTCTTCATTCCGATGACGTGAAGCGACTCATCAAAGTCCTTCAGAGCATCGTCTCCCATGGCGACACCGTCATCGTCATCGAGCATAACCTTGATGTCATTAAGTGCGCGGACCACATCATCGATATTGGTCCTGAAGGCGGAGATGCCGGAGGAAGGATCATCGCGATGGGCACGCCTGAGGAAGTGGCCAAGGTCAAAGGCTCATACACAGGCTTATACTTGAAGGAAGTCCTTCAAGAGGCAGCAAAAAAAGGTCAATTAGAGTAGAATATCCATATGTCATTTGCATTGTTAATCATCGGAGGCATCCTCTTCTTAGGAGGAATCGCCTATCTCATATACAATTTCATCCGTTTCAACAAGGATCCTTTGACGGACGCTTTCACGAAGAAAGATTGGATCAATTACGTCATTGGCTTAGTGGCAGTGGGCTTAGGCTTCGCTGGCATGCTTGCCTCCGCTTTTGAATTCAATCCCGCTTGGAAAGAAATCGTCGAATTTGAGAAAGGAGCTTTAGCGGGAAGACCAGTCAGCTATCTCGGCAATTACCTTAGAGCCGTCATCTGCGGTTTCTTCTTTGCCGTCTTCTTCGCGATGCTTTGGACTTCCTTCTCAGCCACTTTCTACAAGAGAAAGATCGCCGCTTTCGAACA
>JAFZUD010000165.1 GCA_017618495.1 Bacilli bacterium
ATCAGACAACACCGAATACGAATCCACTTGCACTCCATTAGGACTTGGTAAGGAACAAACCATTAGTTCGGAAAGGTTCTTATCACTGGTCTTCAGAGCAGAAATACCAACCACCTTCAGCGAGGAGCATTACAGACTGGTCTTGAATTACGAAACGACCACTCTGACATGCCACCTCTACGATCAGTTTGAGAAGAGTTACCCTTCATTCGATCCTAGATCATACAAATAAATTCGATATGGTCGTCAGCAAGATTCCTGTAAGAAGGTTACGACGCCCTCCAAGACGAAGAATAACGAACATAAAACACCCACTGCCACTAGATAATTCATCTGGCGGTGGGTTTTTTGTTGAGAAGAGACGACAACAAGACTAGAATACTTCGCCGTATGGGATTGATTGATATTCTATCAATAGTGGCGATGGTTGGGATGATTCTGCTTATCATCTTCTACCCAACCCTCAAAATAGGGAAGTTGCATTTCAGCACCTTCTATTTCCCGCTCCTATTAGTCGCCCTAATCTTCCTCATCTTCCCTGTCTTCGATAAGAGCGAGCTTCAAAAGGCCCTCTTCACCAATAACCCAATCAACCCTCTCAAGATTCTTATCCTATTCCTTTCGGTATCAGTTCTATCGATTGGACTAGATAAGTCGGGGTTCTTTTCTTTCCTTGCTTCCTGGTCGATCAAGAAGGTCAAGCAGTCGCAACACGCGCTCTTCTTGTTCCTATATCTTTTCATCTCGGTGACCACGGTCTTCACCTCTAACGACATCGTCATCCTTACCTTCACCCCATTCATCATCCACTTGGCGAAAGAAGGCAAGTTCAAACCGTTGCCATACCTTGTCATGGAGTTCGTCGCAGGTAATACCTTCTCCATGCTTTTAGAGATCGGAAACCCTACGAATATCTACCTTTCCACCGTATTTGATGTGGGTTTTGTCAGGTATTTTGAGGTTATGGCCATCCCAACTCTTATCATTGGCCTCTTCTCAATTGCCATCCTTTTGCTTGTCTTCCACAAGGATTTAGCCAAGCCGATTGAACACTTCGACGTTGAGGTCAAAAAGGTTGAGGATCCATTCCTCATGTATGTCTCTTTGATTCATTTGGGACTCGCGATCATCTGCTTGGCCATCTCAAACATCATCAATATCGAGATGTGGCTCATCACTTTGGGATTCGCTATCTCAATGAGTCTCATTGTCCTCGTCTATTCCATCGTCAGAAAGAAGAATGAGATCGGGCTCATCTACAAGAAGCTCCCCTACTCCCTCGTCCCTTTCATCCTTTCGATGTTCGTCATCATCATGGCGGAAGACGGAACCGGATTATTCGCTCATTTCGCAAGCGTCTTAAATGGCATCGAAAACCCTGTCTTCCAAGGATGGGCTTATCTAGTCAGCTCGACTTTGGCCTGCAACTTCGTGAACAACATCCCAATGTCTTTGATGTTCAGCAGAATCTTGGATGGCAATTTGGTCAGTGTCTTCAGTACGATTATCGGTTCTAACTTAGGAGCTTTGCTCACTCCGATTGGCGCATTAGCCGGAATCATGTGGATGAGCATCTTAAAACACAAAGGCATCCACTTCTCCTTTGGAGAGTTCATCAAATTCGGAGCGGTCATCACCGGGTTCATGCTCATTGGTGCGCTCGGGGCAGTCGCTTTGATACCGCTATTCATATAAAAAACCGCCAGGTTTGATCCTGACGGTTCTCTTTTTTGTTTTATTGCTTATTTCGCAAGCTTCTTTTCGATCGAAGCAAGAAGGTCGCCGACGGTTTTGAATTCGGCTAATTCTTCTGGGCTGAATTCGATGCCGTATTTATCTTCTAAATCAAGACACATCTCAACGACATCGAGGCTGTCGAGTCCGAAATCTTTGAGGGACTTGGCCTCATCGATGGCCTCAACTTTCATTCTTTCGCAAAATAGCTTGCGGATTTCAATCATCTGGTCTGCGCTCATAAAATGCACCTCACAACGTGCCTATTATATGTGGGAAAAAGGGTGGGTGCAAGCCTAAGCCCCTCTTTAGAGGGTAACCATCATATTCGTATTCGCGAACTTGACGCTGCCATTGGCTTCGACGGTGATTTCTTTGTTGACGGCTTCAGCGCTTGCGGTGAAGGCTGGGATGAGGATTCCGAGGATTGCCCCGAAAGCCGCCAAGACAAGAACCATGCCAAGAAG
>JAFZUD010000166.1 GCA_017618495.1 Bacilli bacterium
AAGTTCTCCAAAACCAAGGAAGCGGATAGAATTCCTTTTCTTGTTAAGGAGAAACAAAAATACCTTGATGAGATATCGAGGTGCACTGGTCGAAATGTAATTAACTATTATTCTGGATGGTTACAGAAACCAACCGCGTCGGATGTTTCCATCAACGACAAGGACATTAACGCCTTTATGGAAGCCGTCTATAAGCTCGACAAATCAAAAGGTGTTGATTTAATATTGCACACCCCTGGCGGCGAAATCGCGGCAACCGAAAAGATCATCAACTATCTACACTCCATTTTTCAGGGTAACATTAGAGCGATAGTCCCACAAATGGCAATGTCGGCCGGCTCGTTGGTCGCAGTCTCATGCAAAGAAATCATGATGGGGAAACAATCGTGCTTAGGTCCCTTTGATCCTCAAATTGGCGGAATCGCCTGTCAATCCGTATTGAAAGAATTCGAAAAAGCCAAGGAGGATATTAAAAACAACCCTCATGCTCTTGGCCTTTGGCAAGTCATCTTTTCAAAATACAATCCAACTTTCTTGGTTACATGTGAGCAAGCCATCGAACTATCAGATGACTTGGCTGATGAGATTTTATCGAAAACCATTTCAGAAAAAAGTAAGCGAAAAGAAATTCTGAAAGCGTTTAACAACAACGACACAACAAAGGTTCATAGCAGACATATCTCAAAGGAGAAATGCAAAGAAGTTGGCTTGACAATCATTGATATGGAAGACGACCAACATCTACAAGATATGATTCTAAGCCTTCACCATTGTTACATGATCTATTTGGAGCAAACTGTGGTGACCAAAATTGTTGAAAACAACATTGGTGGTTGTACCATGCGGTTGCTTAATATAGGAAAATAGAAATATGCTCTTAGAAAAAAGTAAGCAGAGACGCGCCGAGGCACGTCTCTGCTTTTTTTTGGTCAGCCGTTTTTGTTCATAAATATTTTTGTCTTTGTCTGCCCAGAGGCAATGTTTTTCAGAATAAACCGTTATTTTTGCATTAGAAACCATCATATCCTCAATATCATGAAAAGAAACCTGATTCTCATGGCTGCCTTGCTGCTGACCGCCACCTTGGTGACCAGTTGCGGCAAGGACAAACCTGACACCAGCAAGAAAGGCCTCTATGTCGGCATCATCGGATTCAACGACGACCTGCATACCAAGACCATCAAGATCCTGAATGACGGCACCAAAGACGACATGAAGGACTTCATCAACAATCTCACCATGGAGAACGGCACCATCCTGTACCACGCCGTCAATACCGCCCTCGACAAGATCGATGAAGTGGAAGCTCCGGAAGACCTGATCAACGTCTCCATCGTCACCTTTACGGACGGTCTGGACCAAGGTTCCTACGTGCTGAACGACCTTTACAACTCAGGCGAGGAATACCTGAATGCCGTCAGCAGACGCATCAAGACCGGATTCAAGAACGACGTTCCGATCACGGCTTATTCCATTGGCGTCAGAGGTTCCGATGTCACCGACGTCAACACCTTCCGCCAGAACTTGGAGAAGCTTTCCAGCGACCCCAACAACGTCTATGA
>JAFZUD010000167.1 GCA_017618495.1 Bacilli bacterium
AAGCTCCTTCACCTTATCAAGTAATCCCATTTGCCCTCCTAAAATTAGAAAGAGTGGTCCTAATGGGCCACTCAATTCGATATGTATTGAGCTAGCGGAGCCGCTTCCGCGGGTCTTCCACCGCGAGTATTATGCACTAGTTAAAGCGTATACGCAAGCGCATAAAGAAAAAGCGGTGACCTGCACCGCTTCTTTAACATCTTAATCGCTTAATTGTCTTTGATAAGATGGCTTTCCCAACCGCTAGGGAGAGTAATCGTAACCTTATTCATCACTTTGAAGTCAATTGCGTACTCAAAGGTCCTGATAACTTCGTCCGTGGAATAGCTATGTGTGAAAGTCATTCCATTGAAGACAAAATCCTCGTAATTGAATTCAAAATGATTCGTTGTGTCATCGCCTTTTACGGCTGATACTTCGTCGACCTTGATGGTTAACTGACCGTTTTTGCTTGAGAAATACCTTGTTTTTGTTTGGAATATCGTGGTGTCGGTGTGAATTCTTTGAAGCATAGACGAGACCATGTTCGGATCCAAAAGGGAATCCACCACTGAGTTATACTGACTGAGAGCGTTCGAAACGAAATCATCGAATTCGTTCTTATGGGTTCTAAGGTCGATGACAGTGGTTTCTCCATTGAACCAGGAATCGCCGTCACAATAAATCAGTTTCTCGTAGGTTTCGTCTTTAACGAGATATAGGTCTTCTGCTGCTGCCCTTGATTCATGAGTAATATAAATCTGTTCTTCACCATCTTCGTTCATGCGGAGGAACATCTCGTCGTTGGTGACCTTTTCTTCTTTCGTGGCTTTGTCAACTATTGTTTCCTTGCCGGTAGCAGTCATCCAATAATTCTTGATTTCCGCTTTCTTCTCGACGATCGCAAGCTTAAGTGTAGCGAGCTCGGCAGAGTCGGTTATCTCCTTGGCTCCGCAAGAGGCAAGAAGGGTCATGGCGCATAGACCACTTAGACCAAGTAATATCTTATTTTTCTTTTTCATAGCGGTTTCCTCGTTTTCCTAGATAAACATACGCTTTTTGGCATTCGTAAATCAATACCTCCCCAAAGAAAAAGCCAGTTTATCAACTGGCTTTATTAAGAATCGTCTTAACTCGGCTTTAAGACTGTCTATGTTTCATCGCTTCCGGGAAGTCGATTGTGAAATAGTCTTTCTTTTCGAAAGAAACATCCCAGGATTTCTTGTTTCCGTAATCGGTTGCTTGTTCGACGCTTGCGCTCTTAAAGACATACTTGTCGTAAGTGACGACAAACATTTCAGACACGATGTTTTCTTTCTCATCGGCCTCAGAGCGCATGTTCACCTTTTTATCTATTTTGATCGTTAGATTACCTTTGCCTTTTGAATAGAGGTGACGCATTGTAACCATCGGATAGAGAGTGGTGCTGGTATTGAAAAACCTATAATCTCCATAGAGTCCTGCCAGGAATTCAGATGGGTCGCGGAAAAGATCGTAGAACCTGAGACCGCTGAGGAAGATGTTATAGAAACCATCGCCGCCTTCGTCTTCACGGAATCCAGTAACGCTATATGAATTATCGCCATTCACAAGGCTCGTTTGACCATAGCAGGTTGTATCCCCTTCCCCGTTTGAAAACATATAGGAAGTCGTTTCTTGTTTTCCCTCATCCCAAGTTCCCGAATAGGTCGTGAACATATCTTTGTTCTCATTGACGAGGACGAGCTGCTCGGTTTTTACGTTGGTAATGGCCGTTCCATATAAACTGGCGTATGGAAAATCCTCTTTGATCTTCATTTCGAAATTCTTAACGTTTTTCATTTCGGCAGAAATCGAATCGAGAAGCGCTTGGCCTTCTTCTGAGTCTTCGTTCTTCAATTCTTTGCCATATTCACTCCCGCACGAAGAAAGCGTTGATAGCGAAAGGAAAGGCATAAGAGCAAACATCACTTTAGTGAACTTGGTGTTTTTCATCGTTTCGATTATACCTTTTCGCTCCAATAATTCACAACATCAGAAAACCAAAAACCCCCTGCAATTGTAGAAAAAAGCCCCGCAAAACGGGGCTCAATTCAAACTAATCGGGATTAGCTCTATTTGCTCATCTGCGCTAGCCAAGAGGATGGGAGATCGATGGCGAGATTCTCCGGAAAGTTGAAGGTGATGGTAGACTTGTTGGTGTTGCCTTTGTTCGTTTTGTCTTCGATCTGAACCGTCGAAATCAAATAGTTGTCATAGGTGACGGTAGAAATCTCGTGGATGCTCTGCTCTCCATCATCCTCTTTGACCTCTTTCGTGGTGCTCGTTTCGGCGACGATGGTGAGGTTGCCAGCTCCCCTGGAATAGTATTTGAGATCGCCATCAAGCTTAAGAGAAGCCGTCGCTAAGGTTGAGTCTTTGGTCAAAGAAGAAACATATGTCTCTGGGTTCATGTAAGTCGAATAGAGCAGGATAGGAACGAGGAACAAGAAAACGCCGAGACTGGCTTCGTTTTCGCCATAGAACATGGTTTCGTTCTTCTTCGTTTCTGGATTGTATTCCTGCACGGCAAGGACGCTCCTTTTGTCCTTGTCCATGACGGAGTAGACGGTCTCTTCGGTTTTCTCGCCTTCGCTCGTCGTGGCGGAGGTGTACATATACATCTCGCCATCTGAATTCGCGGAGTAGATGAGGGTGCCATCGGTACTGACGTTCTTCTTGAGATCGTAGTCGTAAGCGGTCTGCTTCGAGGTCATCTTCATCACAAGATTCTTGATTTTCGAAGATTTCTCGGCGATTTCGGAGAGGAGCTCGGCTTTTGTCGATTCATCGGTGACTTCTGGGCCATATCCGCAAGACGAAAGCATCATGGCTGGTAAAACTAAAAGCAAAGGTAGTTTCTTTTTCATGGTCGTGTGTCCTTTAATGCAGTTATTGCGCAACTATTATATCTCTTTCGATATTTATTTCAAAAAAGCCAGGCTAGAGACCGGCTTGTTCATTAATTCCTTTGGAGGGTTTTCTCCCAACCTTTAGGGAGAGTGATGGAAAGGGAATTGAACGTCTTGAAGCTGACTTCGTATTTCTCCTCCCTCGTTTCG
>JAFZUD010000018.1 GCA_017618495.1 Bacilli bacterium
CCTTTTTTGAATCTTTCGAGGTACTTGTCTAGGAGGTCGAGCCTCGTTCTGATTATCTTCATGAAGAAGAAGTGGATGTGCTTTCTGAAAACGTTAAGATAGGCAATCTCATGAAATTTAACGAGATAAAAGGTACGAAGTTTATTCGACATGAAGCTCATTTCCTCTAATCTCTTGTCGAAGATGTTTCGTTTGAGAAACTCGCTGTCTCCAAGTGAAATCACCCTTAGTGCGTAATAAAGCTCATCATCGTGTTCCTTCCACTCAAGCAGCTTGGAGAAACGTCTTTTGGCTTCCTCGAGGACTATTTTCTTCCTCTCTTTCTTAAGGTGGTTATAAGCCATAAGCCTTTCGGTGAAAGTGAGGCGAGGGAACACGCTGTCATCGCCTTCATAGGCTCTAATGAAGAAACGGAAATGGGAGTCCTTTTTGACAATGAGCTTCTTGTATTTCTTCTTAAAGAGCTCGTTATTGAAGTAGTTTCTGAAGAAGATGTATTGGCCTCTGTATCTACAGTTCCTCAAGAGTTTCCAAAGGATCCTGGCTTGGAACTCTTTCTCGCTAGAGTCTTTGGTGATGAGAAGAGAGTTCAGCGCCTCGTTCCTTGTCTCAACGTCATACTGATACCTGGATTTGACGACCCTCATCGCATTGACGATAAGGAAGCGGTTCGTTTTCGATTTTTCTTCTTCGTTTCTTCCGTTATCCAAATTGTTCCTCACAAAAGTGACCCACTTTTTGACGTAGTGGCATTTCTTGACGGTAAGCAAAGCTTTATATAAAGGAATAGGGAGAATCTCAGGTTCATCGTATCTCTTATAAAGAGGTACGAAGAGTCTTTTGTAATTAGCCCCTTCTTTAGGAACGGGGTATTTGGCGAAAGGATCCTTGATGTAGTAATCAAGCAAAGCGTCATTTAACGCTTTTATGACGGTCTTCTTATGCTCTCCTTTATAGGAGAAGATATAGCCAATCCATTCGTGTTTGATCTTGGTGTTCGCAATATACTCGTAGGCGATTTTGTAATGGACTGCCGCGCTTAGGGATCGACTTTCGAGGAAGGCGGCAAACCTCTCGCAGAAGTCTTTGGTCGGAAAGTGTTTTGGGCCCAATCTGGTACGAAGCCTTTTGTCGCCGACTTTAGCAAGGAAAGAAACGATCTTCGGAACTCTCTCAAGGACAAAATCCTCCTTCTCAAAATATTCCTTGAGCAAATCCTCAGTGTTTTCCCAGTCGAGGCGATCGGCGGTCTTGAGATTATGGGTATACATCCAGAACCCTTGCCACAGATCTCTCCCGCGGAAAAAAGGTACAGCGTATTGTGAGCCGGAGTAGTGGTCTACTGGCATATGCTGTAAATCTAAAGAATCGGGATTTATAAATGCAACAGAAGTGAATTTGAAAATTTCTTTAACATTTTCAATAATTCTTATTGGAGGATTTTCTCACTCACAAATTTTCGAACTGAAGTTGATAAAGTTTGAAGTAATATCCCTTGTTTTTGAGAAGGGCCTGATGGTTGCCTTCCTCAATGATTTGGCCATTCTGAAGGACGATGATGTTGTCCGCATGCTGAATGGTGGAAAGCCTATGGGCGACGACGAGCATCGTCCCGATGTTCTTCATCTTCTCTAAGGATTCTTGGATGAGCATCTCAGTCTCTGTATCGATATTCGCAGTGGCCTCATCAAGAATGAGGATCTGAGGTTTATGGAGAACGGTTCTGGCGAAGGAAAGAAGCTGCCTTTGGCCGCTAGAGAAGTTCGCTCCGCCTTCGATGACCTCCTCGTTGTAGGAGTCTGGTAATTTCTCAATGAAGCTTGAGGCGTTCACATACTTGCAGGCGTCGATGACCTCTTCGTCTTTGAAAGAATCGTCTCTTAAAGAGACATTGCTCTTAATTGTTCCAGAGAAGAGGAAAACATCCTGAAGCATCTGGCCGACTGCCTTTCTAAGCGACTTGATCTTAATCTTCGTGATATCGATATCGTCGATGAGGATTTGACCTTTTTGAATTTCGTAATTCCTGACGATCAAAGAAAGGATGGTGGTCTTTCCTGCGCCTGTGGCTCCCACGAAAGCGACCGTCTCCTTTGGATTGACGGTGAAAGAGACATCCCTAAGGATCCAGTTATCTTTCTCATAGGCAAACCAAACGTTTCTGAATTCGATCTTGCCTTTGAAGGATTCGATTTCGATAGCGTCCTCTTTATCGACGACCTCCGGTTTGACATCAAGGAGGTTGAAGAGCCTCTCACTAGAGGTGAGCGCGCTTTGAATCTTGTTAAGCTCATCGGCAAGTTCCTGGATAGGTTTGAAGAAGTAGTTGAGATAAAGGTAGAAGGCAACGATGAGGCCAGGAGTGAAGGCCAAAGCGAAACCGACACCAAAGGTGGTGGCAATAGCTCCATAGTAGAGGAATGACATAAACGGCCTATAGAAGGTGAAGGCCACGTTGATGCCATAAGCGGACCTCCTCAAATTTTCATTATTCTCGTCAAATTGCGCCTGTTTTTTCTTTTCCTGGTTGAAAATGCCGATGATTTTCATGCCTTGGAGGTTCTCGCTAAGGAAGGAATTGAGGATGGATGTGTTCTTCCTCTCAAGCCTATATTTGCTAGCGACCACTCCAACGAAGAAGAAGGAAACAACCCCAACGATGACGGCGAAGACAAGAAGGAGGAGGGAAAGCTTCCAGCTTAAGGCGATCATGATGATGAAGACCGTGAGGATCGTCAGTATGTTCATGACGAAACGGACGAGGACATCCGTGAAGAGGTTAGAGACTGCGGCAGTGTAGTTGGCCACCCTCGTGACAAGAGAGCCGACAGGCATTTCGTTCAACTGGTTCTGCGACATGTTCTCGATATGGGAGAAGACGTCCATCCTAAGTCTTTCGACGATGTTCTGTCCTGCTTTCTGGAGGAGCAAGGCCATAAGGAAACTAATGAGCTTGTTGATGAGGGCAATCGCGATAAACCCGGCAGCGGCACCAATGATGATCGAAAGGACGGCATTATGGATATGCTCGGTATCGAGATAATCGACAAACCATTTCTGGATCATCGGGAGCAAGAGGTCGACGACGACGTTGAAGGCGACGACCACCAAGGAAAGAATGATTCGCCACATGTCGCCCTTTGCGTAGGCAAAAGTCCTCTTTAAGAGGGTGAAGAAAGGAATCTTGCGATCACCATGAAGCATAGCTTTTTCAAACTCTTCTTCAGTCATTGGCGTTCCCTCCTTTCACTTCGGCCTCAAGTTGCTGGAGATAGACCATCTTCTGATAGGTCTGGCTCGTCTTCATGAGGTTCTCATGCGTATCGAAAGCGTCCACCGTTCCGTCTTTTATGACGAGGATGCGGTCCATCTTCCTGACGGTGGAGACTCTTGAGGCGATGACGATGGTGGTGAGTCCTTTGCGGTTCTCACTGACGTTATGGAGGATGTTCTCCTCGGTCTTCATATCAACCGCGGAAACCGTATCGTCCATGATCATGATTGGGGCGTGTTTGTAATAGGCTCTCGCAAGAGAGATGCGCTGCTTCTGGCCGCCGGAAAGAGTGATGCCTCTTTCGCCAGAGACGGTTTCATATTTGTTAGGGAAGCTCTCCTCGATATTGCCATCGATGTCCGCGAAGTGGGCGGCTTCCTCAACTTTCTTTTGGTCGGCCTTGTCGCTAGAGAAAGCGATGTTATTCGAAATGGTGTCGCTGAAAAGGAAATTGTCCTGCGGGGCATAGGCGATATTCTCCCTGAGGGAGGTGATATCCGCTTTCATGAGATCGACGCCATCAACAAAGACGCATCCTTCATCGAAGTTGTATAAGCGGAGCAAGAGAGTGGCCAAAGAGCTCTTTCCTGAACCGATCTTGCCAACGACTCCGATGGTCTCTCCTGGCTTGATGGTGAAGCTCACATCCTTAAGGGCAGGTTCGGATTCGTTTTCGTATTTGAAGGTGAGGTTCTTGAAGGTGATCTCTCCTTTGACGTCTTTGAAAGCGGTGGCGCCTTCAGGTGACTTAACATCCTCTTCGGAATCGAGGAAACGGGTGATTCTCTTTAGAGATGTCTTCGCGCGGCTCTTCATGGTGACGATTTGTCCAAGAGCGATAAGAGGCCAGATAAGCAAATCGAAATAGGAAATGAATTCGACGAGTTTGCCAACGGTGATGTTGATAGGGGTGCCGAAGATGTTGATCGGCTCACCGTGGAAAGCTTGGAAAATGAAATACCCACCAAAACCAAGGGAAAGGCCAGCGGTGAGATAGATGATGATGTCTATGACGGTGCCTAAACCTGCCTCGATTTTGCCGAACTGATAATTAACGTCGCGGTTTTTGCGGGCGATTTTCGCAAAAGCGTGGATTTCTTTCTGCTCTTTGACGAAGGCTTTGATGACCCTGATTCCGGTGAAATTCTCATCGGCAAAGTCATAGAGGCTGTCATAGGCGCTTTGTCTCTCTTCCCATTTCTTCGCCATAAATTTCTCGGAAAGTCCGCTCCAAAGAGCGATGAGGGCAATCGGGATGGCGGCGACAAGCGTCAAAGTCAGATCAACGGAGATCATTCGGACGATGACGATGATGGCGAGGAAACTCGCGTCGATAAGCATGACGGTTCCCCATCCGAAATATTCGCCTATGGTTTCGATATCGGTCGTGAACCAACCCATGATGGTTCCGCTTTTGTTCTCGTGGTAGAAGGTGCTCGAAAGCCTCATCGACTTCTCGAACATGTCTCTTCTTAGTCCTGCTTCGATCTTCCTTGAGGCGTAGAAGATGAAAAGCCTCCAGGCGATTCTTCCGACAAGGATGATGAGGGCGCATATAATCACCTTCCAAAGGATGGACCAAAGCTCATCCTGGGACATGATATTGATATCATCGACGATGACCTGAAGATACTTAGGCACTTCCGTCTCAACGATGTCGACGATGGTGAGGGCGATCGCGCCCATGATGAAAAAGAAGGCAAGCTGCTTGTAATACTTTTTGAGATACTTTCCTAAAAGCGTGGCTCTTTACCTCCTCGGACGGGTTAATCTTAATTCATTTTGTACGCCTACGCACGCGACACACTGGCGAATATGGAAATTTGTCGGTTATTTAATGATGAAGAAGACCGCCGTTGAATATATAATATTCTACGGTTAGAAAACCAACTATTGTCAGGGGAGGTCAAACAATGTTGGATAATGCGGTTCTATTTTCCCTAAGCGCGAACCAGGAATTGGCAGAAGAAGTCGCCAAAATACTCGGCGTCACGCTCGGAGAAAGAATCATCAAGAAATTCCCTTCAGGGGAAACGATCGTTGAACCGGTCGACACTGTCAGAGGCAAGGATGTTTTCATCATCCAGTCCACCTGCCCACCTGTGAACGAAAACTTAATGGAGGTTCTCATCTTCGTTGATGCCCTCCGTAGAGCAAGCGCCCACGAAATCAATCTCATCGTCCCTTATTTCGGATATGCGAGACAAGATAGAAAAGCCAAGCCACGTCAGCCAATCACTGCCGCCCTTGTCGCCCATCTTCTCACTACCGCTGGAGTTGACCGTGTCGTCACCGTCAATCTCCACGCCGCCCAAGAACAAGGCTTCTTCTCTTGCTTAGTCGACGATCTCACCGCCGTCCCTCTTCTTGGAAACCACGTCATAGCCAATTGCAAAAACTGCGAGAATGTCACCGTCGTCTCACCAGACCATGGCGGAGTCAACCGTGCCCGCGATCTTGCTGAGATGCTTGATGCTCCAATCGCCATCATCGATAAGAGAAGAAACAACAAACTCGAACCAGAAGTCATGAACATCATCGGTGACGTCAAAGGAAGAGACTGCATCATGATCGATGACATGATTGATACCTGCAGAAGCGCCATCGCCGGTGCGAAGGCCCTCAAGGCCAACGGCGCCAAGAGCGTCCGCATGATGGCCGTCCACCCAGTCCTTAGCGACCCATGCTACGACCTTCTTAAGAACGACAACCCATTCGATTCCGTCATCGTCTCCAATTCCATCCCTCTCCCAGAGAGATTCAAAGAACTTGGAATCTTCAGAGTCGTCACCTTGGCGAACGTCCTCGCCGAGACCATCGACCGCGTCGTCAATAACGTCCCACTCAGCGGCGTTTATAGCGCGATTGGCCACAAAGACTCCGCAAACAGCTAATTATTGAGGTACAAAACCCATGGACTATTCAAAATACATCCGCGTCATTGAAGGCTTCCCAACCAAAGAGATCTCCTTCAAAGACATCTCTCCTCTCCTTGCTAACCCAGACGCCTTCAGATCCGCCATCAAAGAGATGGCTTCCTATGTGAAGGAGTGGGGCGCCGATGCCATCGTCGGACCAGAATCCAGAGGATTCATCTTCGGTTGCCCAGTTGCCCTTGAAGCCAATGTCAGCTTCATCATGGCAAGAAAGCAGGGCAAGCTCCCAGGCAGCACCATCGCCAAAGAATTCACCCTCGAATACGGCAAAGCCGTTATCGAACTTCCAGAGTTCCTCATGAAGCCAGGAATGAGAATCGTCCTCATCGATGACCTTATGGCCACCGGCGGCACTCTCAAGGCCATGAAAGAGCTCATCGAGGAAAACGGAAGCAAGGTTGTCGGCATCATCAGCCTTATCGAACTCACCGATCTCAAGGGCCGCGATTTGTTCAAAGACACACCAGTTGTGACTTTCATGAAGGTCCCTCATTAGAGACAGCAAAAAAATACCTATAAAAAATTAAAAATTTTCTTTCAATTTAGGGCCTCTTTGTTTATATTTTTTGACAGGAAAAGAACGATGAGCGTCTTGTATAAATCCATTTCATCCTGCCGAGAAAGTTATGAAATGGGTTTTTCATCCCTTGTCGTCCTCCCATTTGAAAGCTATTTGTTAATTATCGAGGCTTAAGTTTCTAAGCCTCTTTTTTTTGGCAAATTGCCTTCAAATTTCTTCTAGATGAAAGGAGTAAAAATCATGGAAGAAACCCGTAAAAACGGAATGCTCGTCGATGTTGACGAATTCCCAAAATCTTCGGGACAGGCTTTTATCCTTGCTATCCAACACGTCCTCGCGATGTTTGTTGCTTGCATCACCGTCCCACTTATCGTTTTCAGCAGCTACCAAACTGCCTCTGGAGCAAACCTTGCCCAATTGCTCATCGCTCCAACCGTCGTGAGCGCTGGCGTCGGCACCTTGTTCTACCTCTTCATGACAAAGTTCAAGAGCCCAATGTTCTTGGCCTCGAGCTTTGCCTACCTCAGCCCAATGATCACTGCTGTTGGCATTGGCGTCACCGAAACCCAGAAATTGCCAAACCTTTGGCTCTTACCAATCGGTATGGCTATGGTCGGTCTCGTTTATGTCATCATCGCTATCGTCATCAAATTCTGCGGAGTCAGATGGCTTAACAAACTTCTCCCTCCACTCGTCATCGGTCCAGTAATCATGGTCATCGGTCTTGGTCTTGCTGGCTCTGCCATC
>JAFZUD010000168.1 GCA_017618495.1 Bacilli bacterium
GAGCTCCTGGCCGACCATGTAATCGGTGAGGGCTGGACGAAGCGCCTCCATCTTCGAGACGACTTGGCTGAGCGGGGTTCCCGTAAGGCGGTCGTTGAGGAGTTTGACGGTCTTGACGACTTGGTCCACTCTCGTGCCTTCTTCCATTAAGAAGGTCTTATTCTCGACATAGCCTTTATCGGTAACGAACACAGCGGTTGCCGTATTGTTGCTAAGAGGAATGACCTGAACGCTCACAAGTCTCTCATCATCGATGCTTTGTCCGATGACGACGGAAGCTAAGTTAGTCATCTGAGAGAGAATCTCGCAGGATTCTTTCATGACTTCCTCGACGCTCTTGGTCTTCTCGCTAAGGATGCTTTGGAGGGCGTGCTTGGCTTTGTCTTCAACGCCTCCGGTACGAAGGTTATCGACATAGTATTGATAGCCTTTTTCGGTTGGCACGCGTCCACCTGAAGTATGAGGCTTCTCGATGAAACCCATTTTCTCAAGGGCATTCATCTCGTTGCGGATGGTCGCGCTGCTGATGTCGAGTTTGTATTTCGTCATCAGGGTCTTGCTGCCAATCGGCTCGGCATATCGGATGAAATACTCGACAATTAGCTTGAGGATCTCGTCACGCCTAGTCATCTTTTGCTCTCCTTTTTAGCAGTCACACCTTTCTGGTGCTAACGATATTATATGGCTCTCTTTAGCACTGTCAATATACAAGTGCTAGAAAAATGAAAATCCCCTTTAGGGGGACTCTCTTTATGTGCGTGTTTTCTATTTAAATAAGGATAATAATACGCGGTCGAGAAGGAGAATTCCTTTGTCCGTACAATGAACTCGATTTCCCTCAAAAACCAAGAGGCCATCGAGCTTTAACTTCTCGAGTTGCTCTTTGTAATCCTCTAAGAAGAAAGAACCGAAACGTTTCTCATAGTTCTCTAAAGAGAAACCTTCTTCTAAGCGGAGATTCGTTAGGAAGAATTCCTCTTTCAGATCCTTTGCTGTTAGTGTCTCCCTCTCCCCTTCAAAATCGCCTTTGAGATAACTAAGAAGGTTCTTCGTGAAGGTGAAACGCTCACCATTGAGATAACCGCTGGCGCCAAGGCCGGCAGCATAGTACTCCTCATCATGCCAATAGGTAAGGTTATGGCGGGATTCATAACCAGGCTTAGAGAAGTTTGATACTTCGTATCTCTTGTAACCCGCTTTTCTGAATTCGATGAGGATAAGATCGTATTGGTTTGCGGCATCTTCATCATCCATTTCCTTATAGCCTTTGTTGTGCCAGGAAGTACCAGGATTGACGCTTAGGCAATAGGTTGAAAGATGAGGGACGTCTAAGGATAAAAGCGCCGCCACATCTTGCCTTACGTCTTCTAAAGTCTCAGTTGGAAGACCATAGATTAGGTCACAGGTTATGTTCGTGAAACCACACTTTTTGGCTAGTTCCACTTTCTCTTTTGCTTCCTCAAAAGTGTGCGCCCTGCCCATCAACTTTAGGAACTTAAGATGCGAGCTTTCGACTCCTATTGAAAGGCGGTTAACGCCGCACTCGCGCATAATCAAAAGTTTTTCCTCGTTGAGGTTCTCTGGGTTGGCCTCGATCGTGAATTCGTAGTCTGATTTGTCGAGATAAGTAGATAGTTTGCCCAATACCTTCTTAAGAAGATCGGATGGCAAAGAAGAAGGTGTTCCACCGCCTACATAGACCGTCTTTAGAGGTTTATTGATATCAAGACCATCTAATTGCTCGATGAGCCTATCCACATAAGAAAAGGCCCACTCTTCTTGGTAAAGGACTTTCGTGAAGTCACAATACCCGCAGATATGGGCACAAAATGGAATGTGAACGTATAAAGAATCGGCCACAGCTATTATTTGTCTTCTTTGTCTTGGAAGGCAGCAGCTTCTTCTGGATGCTCTTCGGCATAGCGACGCATCGCTTCAGCGGCGGCTTCGTCCTCAACGACTTCGGTAGCGCGCTCAACTTCTTCTTCGGCGACTTCTTGCTCGGTTGGACGATCGCTATCTTTCTCAAGCTCGCGAGCGGCTTCGTTCATCTGCTGAAGGGTCTCTTCATCGGTGATGTCGGTGACAAGACGATTAACTTCTTCCTCAGCGATTTCTTTGTCGCTCTTTGGCTTTTCGGTGTTCTGGAAAGGCTTGACGTATTTCTTTACAAGAATGACGGCTAAGACGATGATTCCGAAGAAAATGACAAGAGCAAGGGTTATGAATAATGGACTCTGGAAGAAGTCCTCGATGCTAGCGTAGATTCTCATTTCTTTTCTCCTTTAGTGGCTGGACGGTAAACGAATTTGTTCTTCACTTGGAGTTTTTCGTAATATCCTTCGCTGGCCAAGTGGTCCATCGAAGTACGGGCTGTCTCATAAGCGCAACGGCAGAACGATTTGTACTGCTGAATCGTGTAATAACGGCCTGGGGTGCAGTGATTGGCTAAGAAAGTCGACTGCTTTCTGTTGAGGCTTGGATTGGTCTCAAGCAGATATCGGACATATTCTTTGACTTCCTTGTCACTCAAAGTGTTGGCAGGCACGCCGAAACGATAGGCAGGTACGGAAGCTGTTTCCATCATCTCTTCTGGAGTGATGAATCCGCTTGGCTTTAACGCGTTCTTTGGCTCTTTCTTCTCGATGACTGGTTCTTCTTCGAAGATTGGAGCTTCTTCAACTGTTGGAGTTGGTTCTTCAACCTTAACTTCCTCGACTGGCTCCTCAATTTGAGGCTCCTCAACAGGAACGCTAGGTTTGATGATTTCCTCGGCCCTCTTCTCCTCTTCTGGGGAAAGGGTGTCGTATTCTTCCCTAAAATGGGAAACGCGAGCTTGCTGAATCTGATCTTTGAGAAGATCGAGCAAACGGTTGAGGGAATTAATGCACGCAAAGATGAAGTAAGTCAAATCGCCATCTCTCTTGCATTCTTTGATCGATTCCATAACGGCATGATCGCTAAGGAGACCTTCAAGAGGAAGCATGAAAGCGCTGGCGCCGGAACTACCTCCCGCATAAACGTCCTTCGCTAAAAGGATGGATAACGGGTAATTGAGGTCATCGAATGGCTGAATGTAGGCGACATAGAATAAGGCAGCCAAAGTGTTGATGAGAAGCTTATCGGTTCCCTTTAACATCTTAAAAAGCTGCTCCATCATAGCTTCGATGTCTCTGGCTGGGGCTTTTTCATAGTCATAGCCATTGATGATCGAGGTTGGACGGTAGGCGTTTGGACCTTCTTCGCGGTAGAACTTCGTGAGTTCAGGCACGCCAAGAAGATAGGTGAAAGCGTCGGCTAAGAAATTGTCGTCTGGCGGAAGGAGCCTTTGTTCCTCGGCGAGATAATGGTCGAGGGTGTGGAGGTAATGGATGACAGGCGTATGCGTTGGAGCGTTTTCACGGTAGGTTCCGTTAAGTAGCGCTCTTGTCGAAATATCGCTGATTTCCACTCCTTGATAGACGGAAATAGCACGGAGCCATGGGAAGAAAGCGTTCTTCCTGACTTCATACTTCGCCTCCTCATCGAGTCCGCGGTAAAGCCTGAGAGTGTTATCGATTTTGTTCTCGAACATCGCGATTTTGTCACTGATGATTGGAGTTAGCGTGACATAAAGCGGAGTTCTGTTGATCAAATAGATAGGAAGCTGGTAACGATACTGCTTTCTGTACTCTTCTTGCTCTTTCCAAAAGGAATCGACGAAAGTCGTGTTCAAAGCGCGAGACAATTCACGGCGATTAAGATACCTTTCGTCGGTATACTGAGACGTGTATTTAGATGACATACCTCCATATTATAGGCAAAACGGGTATGTGAAACAATACGATAACTAAAAAACTACTAAAATTAGATGGCAATTATATTGAATATGAAAGGTAGCAGGCTACTTTTCGTTGCTTTCGTCGATTGAGAGGAGAGCCATGAAAGCCTCTTGCGGAACTTCGACGGAACCGATGGCTTTCATTCTCTTTTTGCCTTCTTTTTGCTTTTCTAAAAGCTTCTTCTTACGGGAGATGTCGCCGCCATAGCATTTAGCGAGAACGTCCTTACGGACGGACTTGATGTCGCTTCTGGCGATGACTTTGCCATTGATGGCAGCCTGAAGAGGAACTTCGAATTGCTGCTTAGGGATGATTTCTTTGAGTTTTGAGACGATGGCAAGGCCCCTGCCATAGGCACTCTTGCGATAAACGACTGTGCTTAAAGCGTCGATTGGGTCTCCGTTTAGATAGATGTCCATCTTAGCGAGGTCGCTTGGTCTGAATCCATCAAGCGTGTAATCGAGCGAAGCGTAACCGCGAGAAACGCTCTTAAGGCGATCGAAGAAATTGAAGATGATCTCACTCAAAGGAATGAGGTACTTCAAGGTCTCTCTCGTATCGTCGAAATAGATAAGATCTTGGTAGATGCCGCGCTTATCTTGGCAAAGCTGCATGATGGCGCCGACATAATCTTTTGGCGTCATGATCGAAGCCATGACATAAGGCTCTTCGATTGTCTTAATCTTCGATGGCTCCGGCATTTCGCTTGGGTTGTCGATGGTTAAAACCTCACCGTTGGTGAGATTGACTCTGTATTTGACGGAAGGAGCTGTGAGGATGAGGTTAAGGTTATATTCCCTTTCAAGTCTTTCCTGGATGACGTCCATATGGAGAAGGCCTAAGAAACCGGCACGGAAACCAAAACCCAAAGCCTTGGAACTCTCAGGTTCGTAGACGAGTGAGGCGTCGTTTAAGGTGAGTTTCTCCAAAGCGTCTTTCAAATCGCCGTATTTCTGAGAATCGACTGGGTAAAGGCCGCAGTAAACCATCGGCATGATTTTGCGGTAGCCAGGCAATGGTTCTTTGGCTGGTTTGTTTTCCAAAGTGACAGTCTCACCTGGGAAAACATCTTTGATGTCTTTGATTGTCGCGGTCAAATAACCGACTTCACCACACTCAAGAACGCCGGTAGAGAGTTCTTTCGGCGTGCGGATGCCGACTTCGGTAACGGTATATGATTTGCCGCTTTGCATAAGGCGGATTTTGTCTCCGACTTTGACACGGCCGTTTTTGACTCTGATTAAGACGACGACGCCACGATAGGAATCGTAATAAGAGTCGAAGATCAAGGCCTCAAGAGGCGCCTCGCTATCTCCGCTTGGAGGTGGGACGAGTTCCACTACTTTCTCAAGCATATCTTCGATGCCAGCGCCAGTTTTTCCGCTAACGGAAACAACATCGTTGGTGGAAAGACCGATCTTGGTTTCGATTTCTTTTTTGGCTAATGGGATATCGGCGCTTGGGAGGTCAATCTTGTTGATGACCGGGGTGATCATGAGGTCATTGTCGACAGCAAGATAGACATTTGCGAGTGTCTGCGCTTGTACGCCTTGCGTCGCATCAACAACCAAAACGGCACCTTCGCAGGCCGCTAAGCTTCTGGAGACTTCGTAGGTGAAGTCCACGTGCCCAGGAGTGTCGATAAGGTTGAAGACATATTCGTTTCCGTCCTTTGACTTATAAGTCACGGTGACGGCGTTTAGTTTGATTGTGATGCCGCGTTCCTGCTCAAGTTCCATATCATCGAGCATTTGGGCTGAAAGATTGCGCTTCTCGACCGCTCCGGTTTTCTCAAGGATTCGGTCGCAGATAGTGCTCTTGCCATGGTCGATGTGGGCAATGACGCAGAAGTTTCTAATATACTTTTTGTTGAACGGCATAATTGACTCGAAGAATTATAATTTATTTCTTTCCTTTAGGGAAGAAACTATCTAAAGACTCTTTGACTTCCTCAGGGGAGAAGGCGACCTCGTATCCACTATAGGAGCGTTCCAACACCATCCTATACTCGTTCTGGAGATAACGATCGTCGATCAAAAGCGCGACACCGCGATCGTTTTCGCTTCTGATTAATCTGCCCATCGCCTGCATAACTTTATTGAGGCCTGGGTTTTTATAAGAATATTCGAAGCCGTCGGCGTTTTTCGCGTCGTAATAATCTCTGATCAAGTCTCTTTCATAGGAAAGCTGAGGCAAGCCAATGCCGACTATAGCGACACCAATAAGGCGGTCATCAACCATATCGATGCCTTCGCTGAAGGATCCGCCCATGATTAAGAGGCCGATATGTGTCTTCTTTGGGTTCACCCTGAAATGCTCAAGGAATTCCTCTTTTTCCTCGTTTGTCATATTCCTTTCTTGGACATAGACATGAGCATCCTTGAAGGAGAGTTTTTCTTTGATGTTCTCAAGGTATTCATATGACGGGAAGAAGATGAAATAATTCCCCTTCTTTCCCGAAACAAAGGTTTTGAGATATTTTGCAACCTCATCGTAGTTTTTCGCTCTGTCCTTGTATCTTGTTGAGATGCCTGGGGCAACGATGATTTTGAAGTTTTTCGGAGGGAATGGGGATGGCAATAAAAGATATGGTTTTCCTTCCTCCCCTTCGATTGCGTTCATGTAATACTCTATCGGCGATAACGTCGCGCTGAAAAGCACATGGCCTTTGACCTTTTTGAGGGACTCGCTTAAAAGAGGCGCCGGGTCTGGGCAATAGATTCTAAAGACAAAGTCATCGCCCTTCTTCTCGGCGTAGCAAGTCAGGTGTTCTGAATAACCTTCATAAATGGACGTGAAAGCGTGGCATTCTCTAGAGAATTCGCGGTATTCAGTCGGATATGGAAGATGCTGTTCCTTGTCCAAAGACCTCTGCTTTGTGCCTAAGGATTCAAGCGCAGAAAGCAAAGCATCAGGAACCTTTTCATAGATCTTGTGTTCCTCTTCGTTCTCTTCCATAAGGGCTTTCAGAGTTCTAAGGATTTTATTGAGGGCAAGCCTTAGAGGCTTATTCGTTTTGGTACCGATGGCTTTCTTCGCGCCCTTGCACTCTAGAAGCGAAACATGCGAACCATACATATCACGGCCTCTTTCGACGAGGTTGTGGGCTTCATCGATAAGAAGAACATATTTGGATGGATCGGCTTCTTCGCCAAAATATCTCTCTAATTTGACGAGAGGGTCAAAAAAATAGTTATAGTCGCAGATGATGACGTCGCTCCAAAGAGAGAGGTCGAGTTCCATTTCGAACGGGCAGATTTGCTCTTCTTCCGCTAACTCAACTATGTAATCAGGTGAGAAACGTCTCCCGCTTTGAATGGCTTTCTCGGTGACCGAGCGGATTTTATCGTAATAGCCTCTGGCGTATGGACAATCATCAGGATTGCAGGAAGCTCCAGGCCTAAAGCAGATTTTCTCTTTAGAGAGTAATGTTGAATCTCGTGCGCAAAGGCCTTTCTCGTACAGTTTTCCCAAGGCTTCGTAAGCAGCAATCGCCCCACTATTCTTTGCGGTTAAATAGAAGATCTTCTCGGTCTTTCCGGTTGCAAAACTTTTTATTGAAGGGAAGAGCGCGCTCATCGTTTTGCCAATTCCCGTAGGCGCTTCGACGAGGAAGGTTCCGCCATTAGAGGCGACGGAATAAACATACTTGGCCATATTACGTTGACCTGCTCTGAACTTAGGGAACGGGAAAGGAAGTTCTTTGGCCTTTTCGTTCCTTTCTTTTAAATGATCGAATTCGGTATTCCAAAAGCTGAGATACCTATCCATCAAACCGCCGATGTAGTCTTCGATTTCTTTGATTGTGTAGACGTGTTCGTGAGTCTTTTTGCTGTTATCGATTTGCGAGATGTAGGTTAAGCGGACGCCCATCTTCTCGCAGTTGTTTTCGTGGGCATACATCAAGGCATAGCACATCGCTTGCGCCTCATGCCATTCCTGCTGTTGTTCATAGAAGACATCAAGAGGCAAAACAGAGCTTTTGATTTCATCAACGATCGGAAAAGGGCCGCCGACGATGATTCCATC
>JAFZUD010000169.1 GCA_017618495.1 Bacilli bacterium
ACAAGTTAGGCCCGTCCCAATCGCCGCGGAGATGGAATGCGTCATCTCAAAAAGCGAAATTGAGGAGCTTTCTGCTGGGGATATTCAGAAAATAATCAGGAATTGCTTCAATTTCGACGAAGAAGAATATCAATTACAAAACCACATCAAAATCGATTATCCGAATAGAGCGGTCGGGCTTGAGAGGGTCCTTTATCAGTGCCCCCACTGCGGAAAAGAATTTGAGATGTCTTCAAATGGTGACACCATCAAATGTGATTCATGTGGGATTGAATACCGTTTGAATGAAGACGGGACTTTGTCGTGCCTCAATGGAGAGTCCAAATTCACCAAAGTCAGTCAGTGGTTCGATTGGGAAAAAGAAAACGTCGCCAAAGAGGTCAAAGAAGGAAAATACCATTTCGAAGGCGATGTCAGGATGGAGAAGATGGAAGGCGTCAAAGTGGGATTCGTTCCTCTAGAAGGCAACCACCACCTCACCCACGATATCGATAACGGAATCATCGTCAAAGGGCCAGAGGGCATTGTCTTCCATCGAGAACCGCTTCAGAGCTTTGGCCTCCATATCGATTACGATTATCACCAAAAGGGAGCGACGATTGACCTCTCATCCCCTGACGAAACTTATTTCGCCTATCTTCTAAACAAAGAAAAATGGCTGACCAAGATTAGATTCGCGGTCGAAGCCATATACGATCTTAAGAAAGAAGAAAAATAAAAGACCGGAATATTCCGGTCTTTTTCTTAAACAATGAGCACCCTGACAACGATGTTCAGGAAATCATATAGTCCGTGCGCTGTCGCAACACCAAGGAACTTGCAATCCTTGAGGAAGTACTTCGCGAAACCAAAGACCAAACCGATTCCAAAGGTAAAGAGAACTTGGAGCAAAGAGCCATTGATGATGTGCCATAAACCAAAGAGGAAAGCGGCGATTATGACAGCGATCCACTTATGGGATTTGAAGAAAGAGATGAATGTCTCTTGGACATAGACCCTGAAGACAAGCTCTTCGACAGGACCGACCGCCAAGAAGAAGAATAGGAAATTTGAAATGAGGATGTCTGGAGTTGGGTCGAGATGACTTCCGACAATCGAAGATCCAAATAGAGCGGGTATAACGGCAATAAATAATGAGAGGGCAATGGCCATCACTAACCCGATCAGGTAGGATTTCCAATTTCTGAAATCTAGACCTATCTCTACCCCAGTCAGTTTGATCGCGACTAAAGCGACCGCACCGATAAGGTAGTAAACGAAGAACTTCGCTATGAAAAGGATGAGAGAGTCAGTGATGAATAAGCCAAGGAATCCCGCTCCAAAAGTGATTAAGCAGATAACCACAAGGCTAACTATCAGAGTGATGACTTTCTTTCCCATATAGGTCTATTAAACCACTTCAGGCATCCTCAAAACCAGAGTTCCTGAAGAATTGAATTCTCAGGAAGCTTGGTAAGCCGGGTAAGCGGGATCAACGACCTCGCCGATGACAACCGGAACGGTTAGGTTATTGCCAGCGACCGTGACGTCTTTCCTCGTCTCAAAGATAAATGGGTGATCAACATCCAAAGTGAAGTCTGGGCCCCCTGGTGCCGCCGTATCGCCGGTAGCTATCGTCACTGAAGCGGAATAGAAACCACGGTAATCAAAACTCATGGTTGAGAATTGATAGATGCCAGAGAGGAATAAAGAATCATTGAGGAGTCTAGAACCCATTCCATCCGATGTGATGACAGGAAGAATCTCTTGCAATGGTCCCTCTTTGAGCTCGATTTCGTTGTCCATCTTGAAATATGGGGCGTTCACTTCAACCCTATACCAAGAGTATTCTCTGCCATCTTGGCCAGTTACCGTCTCTGCCACATAATTCCGATTCAGAACTTTATCCAAAATGGTGCTAGGCATCGCCGTTTGACTATCAGGGAGATAGAAATAAATGCTGCTTTGCCACATATCGATGGCCGCGGCATGGAAGCCATCACCGGTGTAATATTGGCCACTATAGTCAAGATAGTCGATATAATTGACCGATTTGCTCATTCCGTTGAAGGTGTAATTCTTTAAGTGTGTTCCACTCTCGTATTGATTTTGGTAGATCTCCGTATCTCTTAAGAGGTCCATGAAGTAGAAAGCGGACATGACAGCCATAGCAGGAGGATTATCATCCCTATCAAGTTTGACCTCTGGGGAAGGGAATCCCTGAGGAGCATTATCTTTGAGATATTTGTTCGCTTTGGCGTCTTTGAAGGCTTCGTTGATTAAAGAAACGTCATACACGCCAGCCAAATCTTCATAAAGATCTTCGTCTTTCTCCTCGCCCTCAAGCAATCCGATTTGATCTGGATCGACCCAAATGGAGTTGAGGTTATAGCCTCCTACGTATTTGTCTTGACTACTCTTCGAGAGGGTTCCAAGAGTTGAGATAATCTCTCTTGAAGCGGTCTTGAGCTCTTCGGTTGAAGAAAGTCCTAAGTAAGAGAGGACGTCATTGCAAGCGGCTGGGCTAGAGATGATGCCAGAGATCGCAAAGCAAAGGTAGGCATCAGGGATTGAGACACCAAGGCTCTTTTCTCCGTTAGCATTGCCAAGCTGAATCATGAGCTTTGCGAACTTTTTAGCAAAAGCGGTGTACGAGTTGTATGTCGTTTGAGACATCGTTAGGTTTCGGGTTGCGCTATATTTGTTGACCGTCGCTGGAGCGAGCATGCTGTAGTTCTCATAAGGGATGTTTGGATCGCTTCGGGCGGGCGCGCTATCCTCAGTTTGGCCTTTAAGCTCGCTATCGTCTCCGCCCATTGGTTCGTGGTTGTGGCTTCCTCCCTTTTCTTTAGAATTGTTAGCTACAGTGGGACTTCCCCCGTCTATAGGTCCTACAGCGTTGTTCCTATTTGCCGTTGGGAGGACGATGGCTAAAGTAAGGCTGCAGGCAAGGGCCACGCTGCTAAATGGGATAGCCCATTTCGCCCAAAGAGGGAAACGGCTCTCTTTCTTCTCGACGATATGTTCTTTTTCGTATGGATTCTTAACGATGGCATCCAGATTCTTGTCAATCTGCTGGATGCGCTTTTTCATTCTTTTGTCTAAGCCCATAAAAGCTCCTTTCGTAACTTCTCTTTCGCGTTTGCGTAGATCCTTCTGGCTGAGGACTCAGGGATGCCGGTCTCCTCGACGATCTCCTCCCAGGAATAGGAATGGATGGCGCGTAAGTAAACGATGATCGTCTCTTTGTTCGATAAGAGAGGCTCGATCATGTTGAGGACAGGATTGCTTCTTTCTTCATCACCGTAGATCTCTTCGATGAGGTCGCTCGATGGAAGGGTCCTGTTCTTCTTGGTGAAGTCGATGGCCTTGTTCTTCGCGATGGCGCACAAGAACGACTTGATCTTGCTTGGATCTTTAAGCTGCTCTCGGTGCTCAACCGCTTTGAGGAAGGACTCACTCAGAACGTCGTCGCAATCATCTTGATTCTTGACATAGGCGGCGATGACAAAATACATGAGATTCTTGTACTCAATGTATACTTGTTCGATGGCTTCCTGTTTGCCGGCAATGAAGCCTAACGCCGTACGTTTTGAGATTGCCATTCTTTCCCTCTCAACTATAAGACTTCAAAAGAGTGAGAAAACGCTCAAAAAAATGAAATCGCATATCAAGGATATGAAAAAGAGGGCTGACATTTCAACCCTCCTTTTCCCGTTTAGCGGACCACTACGCTAACGGTAAAGCACTTCGTAATCAGGTAAAGCTTTCCATTCTTCGGAGTTTAGAATGGTATCTCTGATTTCGAAGACGATCTCCAAAAACTCTTTGGCGCTCCAAGACAAGCCTTCAGGATAACCCTCGATGATTGGGCAATTCTTAGCATCGATTGTTTTGTCATCGATCGTCAGCCTGTAATTCGTCGTTGGATTTGTTGATATCGAAACGCCCTCATAGGCATTGTAATCGCTCGGATAAGAGTAAAGAGGTAAGCTCTTTGCTTTTTCGTAGAGGGATTCAAGACTTGGGTATTCAAAGGTCGTCACGTATTCTTCAGGACTTCTTTCGATCACCTTATTTGTCTTGACGAGGGTACCACTATCGCTATCGTATGAGGAATCGAAGCCAGTGCCCCAGGTCAATGAGAAGGTGAATTTCTCAAGAGGGACGGCAAGACGGCCATAACGCCTCAACCCAAGCTTTTCGGCTTTATTGGCAGCCGACCTAATTTCTTCCTCGGAAATCTTGCCATTTTCGTAAGCTTCCTGGATTCCATATGCCCCTTCGCCTTCAACCCAAACGGCTAGGCTATAGGAGCCATCCCACCCATCACATACGTAGATGTCCGCAACATAAAAGTTTGTGACAACCTGAGCGAATCCAATACCATCTTCATGGAATCTCACCAATAAGACGTGCGTTTTTTCACGGAAAAGACCTAAGTAACTCTGAATGTAATAAGCATCAGGATTTTTCTTGCTATAAGCCTTACAGAAAGCTTCGACCTGAGTGGCCGTTAGATAAGTGCCATAAGCCTCATATTTACGAGACCTCAAAGAAGTACAAGACGAAAGAATCGCACAGGCGAATAAAGTGGCTAATAGGAATTTTCTCTTTTTCATGGTTCTTGTCTCCTCACCTATAAGACAATTGAGATTGCCAAAACCGCTCAAAAATCTTTAGCAAATCCCAATTATTCATAGAGGACCATGTCATCTTCCGGGATGGTGATGGTTCCCCACGCATCAGAGCCTTCGATCGTTGTCTTGATCTCGTAGACGAGTTCCAAAAGCTTCTTACACTGAGGAAGATAGTCATCGAAATTCCCGTTAAGGGTAAGGCCCTCTAACATGATGCTCATATCCCCAACAGCCAATTCGCAATAGTAGACAGGATTTTGGAAACAAATCCTCCCATCCCATCTCTGGTAAGGGTTGAACCTCGAAGGATATGAACCCATATCCAAAGCCTTAATCTTCTCAAACAAACCTTCTATATTTGGGTAATAGAAAGTGGCGTTATAGACGTGTTCTCTCCCGCGTCTCTCAATGGTTCCGCTGTCGCTCTGATAATGGTTATCAGGGCCACATCCCCAATCAAAGGTGAAGCAGAAATCATCTAGCTCAATGTCGAGAGTTTTGTTCTCACGGATGTGTAAGCGGTTCGCCTCCTCCACGATCGATCTCATGTTCTCATCAGTGATGGTGCCGTTAATATAAAGATCCGTTAGGTCGAACGACCCTTCCCCTTCAACCCAAGCGTTCAAATAATATGACGGGTTTGGGAAGTCGCAAATGTAATAGCCACAGCAAGAGGCGATGGTTTCGACTGCTAGGTAATTCTCATCCAGACCCTCTGCGTCGTATCTCAAAATATTGACATGGACCTTGCCGAAAACGCCTAGTTCGCCATATTCCAGATAGACTCGTCCAGGATCGGACCAATCGCCGCGTCTTTTGGCGAAAGTCTTGCAAATCTCCTTGACCTGAGCCGCGCTATAAGGACCAAAAGCCTCATAGACGCGTGAGGCGGAATCCCCTAAGGATTGATTTGGTCCATCGCATGGGCCAATAACTACGCCAGAGCATGAGCCCAAAGCAAGCGCGAACATAGTGGCTAATAGGAATCTTCTCTTTTTCATGGTTCTTGTCTCCTCACTAATAAGACTTCCGAAAAGTGGAAAAACGTTCAAAAATCTTTAGCAAATCCTTCTTGTTTTCAAAAGGGAGGCTTCTGTCTCCCATGAATATGACTATCCGTAGTCAACCAGAAGATCGTCTTCCGGGATGTTCATGGAATTCCACTCGGCCGAGCTTTCTATCGCATCCTTGATATCGATGACGAGTTCGAAGAACTTTCGGTAATGAGGTCTGTACTCTTGTCTCATCATCTCGGATTTATCAAGTGTTAGCCTTACGGTGTAGCAGGTGATGGTTTTGTCACCGATCTTTAGTTTGTAGCGATAATTGGTGTTCCTTAAGCCAGCGGTCGTGCCTTCCGAGTGTTCGCTGCCTGGCCTAAATTCATCTGCATAAGAATAGATATCCAAATCCTTGACCCTCTGATAGATATTCCCCATGTTCGGATAACTAAAGGAGGCTGTGTAGTTGTTTGTCTTGCCTTCTCTCTTGATGAGCGAGGTGCCGCTGTCATACGTGTTGGAGAAACGATATCCCCAATTGAGGTTAAAAGAGAAGTCCTCTAGTTTCGTGTCGAATGTGCCGCCTTTGCGGATTTTTTGGCGGTCAGCTTCTTTAATGATCGCTTTGATGTCGTCATCGGTGATGACGTCAGTTTCATAAAGTCTTTGGAGATCGAAAGAGCCTTGGCCCTCAATCCAAACGTTTAGGTCATAAGAGAAAGACGGGAGGGTGCAGATATAGTAACCGTAAAGGGAAATGGTCTTTTCCATTTTCACTTCCGATTTGCCCTCCTTCACGTATTTGATGATGTTGACGTGAGCGGCGCCATAAACGCCTAAATCATATTCGATGAAACAACACTCAGGCTTATAGCCTAGGTTCACCCTTTCGGCGTATGTTACGCAAATATCCTCAACCTGTTCAGCGGTATATGGGCCAAAAGCCTCGTAAACGCGTGGACCGGAACTGATCGATGCCGATGAAGAAGATTCCTCAATCACTTCCTGATCGACGCAGGAAAAAAGAGTGCAGCCAAGCAGAGCAAGCGATAAAAGCGATCTTTTTTTCATCTTTGACAATAGGAGCCTAACCCAAAGGTGGCTTCATCATTATTAGAAATCGATATTACCAAAATAATCAAGGACTGTTTGGTTAACCATCTCAAGGTTCTTTGACGTTGCCTTGGAGGCCATCCCTTGTTTACAAAGGAAAAAGCCACTTCTATAATTCAAGCATAAACAATTAACGGGTTGACTTTGTTTGTACAAATTATCAAAACCCGGGAAAGAGATTATATGAAAAAGAAAATTCTTCTTGTGAGTCTCCTCACCGCAGGCATGCTTTTCTCCTGCAGCGAGCCAACTCCAACCACCAGCGAAGGCGAATCCACCCCAACCTCTGCCAGCGCTGGCAAGAGCACCGCTGGCTCCTCTGCCGCCCAGAAGTTCAAGGTCACCTTCGACCTCAACTACACCGGAGCTCCAAAAGGCACCGTCAAGACCGCTGGCAACGATGGCAAAGTCACCTTACCAGAGGACCCAGAGAAGGAAGACAGCGTTTTCCTTGGCTGGAACACCAAAGCCGATGGAACCGGCACTGCCGTCACCAAAGATGACGTCTACACCGCCGACACCACCGTCTATGCTAAGTGGCATCACCACGCCTATGGCACCGCAACCACCCGTGCCGGCAGCAAGACCGCTGAACCATACGAGACCCCAAGCACCTACGCCTCCGCTACCTGCACCGAGCTTGATAGCTGTGGCATGACCAAGATCTCTTGGAGCGCCCTCGACATCATCGAATCCGAATCTGCCAAGTGGCAATTACAGGACAGCGACACCACCATCCGTTTCAACGGACAGGTCCACAAAGACCAGGACGAAACCGATGAAGGTTCGCACCTTGTCTATGAGATCTACTCTCCAAAAGCCATCGCCAAAGCCAACCTTTACATCACCGCTAAGTGGCACTCCCAGGGCGTTGCCTACTGGGCTATGATCGAAAACGATAATGGCAAAGGCTACGAAAAGAACGAAGCCGGCGAATGGTACCGTCCAGACTATCGTTGGGGCCTTGCCGTCAACGGAGTTAAGTGCACACTCAGCGAGACTGAGCACAAGACTGCTCCAGCCAGCGAAGTTGACGAAGAGATGATGCCAACCGAATTTGCCTTACAGGAAGGTATCAACAAGATCGACGTCTACAACTACGGTGGATATCGTGCCAACATGATGTCCATGAAGATCATGGGCAAATAATCTCGCCTAAAAAACCTTGAATTAAGAACCTTGAGTCAACCTCAGGGTTCTTTTTTGTTTGCAAAAAGACTGGCGATTTCGCCACCCCTTGATCATTTGATTGTCAGTCTGTATTCCGCTGTGAGTGTTTTCTCTACTTCCGCATTAGATAGGTCTTCGAATAGTTCCCTATCATAAGAAATGCCTTGTTCGTTTAGGCACGTTTCAAGGATGAATAGGAATATGCCTATGTCGATTCTGTTGTAATACATCACTTTGTCGATAGGCATGATGCCTCGTTTGCCTGGTTTTTTGTAGCGATAGACGGATAATGTGTTTCCCTGATTCTCCACGAGCCAAGGTTGGGTATTGCATGCGGATGGAGCAAACCTGACTATGTTGGCGATGTTTAGCTCTTCCCCACTCCAAATCTCTTCAAGGGGTTTTCTTTTTGATTTGAACATGTCCTTCCTGAAAGAGTTCTCAGGCATCCTTTTGATGGCGATCATGATGACGTAATCGAGGCCATTGTTCTTCTTCTCTTTTGGCTTGCCGATTCCAAACCATAAAGCCCCTATATTCCTTGAGGCAAGGAAGAGGTCGATTTGCTCACCGATATACCCGATGTTCCTTAGGTATTCCCCTTTCGTCTCACTATAAAAGAGGATGCAGTATTCCGCGCCACGATGGCATGTCGTTTCGCTTTCTTTGACGATTTCGATCTCTGTTTTGATGTCTGGATATAGAGGAACGATGTTTTTGATGAAAGCATTTATTGCATCTAAATCCTCTTCTGAGGTCTTTTCCTTTCCGCTAAAGAAATGGAATGATTTGCGTTTAAATATCTGTTCGTAGTAATTCGTCATACGCTTAGAGTATTCCTAGTATTTTTAAATGACAATCACAAAGAAAAAAGGACTGACACATTTGTATCAATCCTATTGTTTCGGTTGGTGACCCAGCCGGGAATCGAACCCGGGATTCAACCTTGAGAGGGTTGCGTCTTAGCCGCTTGACCACAGGGCCGTGCCACATATTAAAGCATTGACGCTCTAACTTTTCAATAGTGGCGAAGCAAATTTAATCAACTCTATCTTTAGATAGCGTTCTTTAAGCGCTTCATGACTCTTTCTTTTCCAAGAATCTCAATGACTTCGTGGAGGTTTGGAGAGTCTTTCTGACCGGTGATGGCGATACGGATGATCTCCGCGGCATCGGAGATGTTTCCTTTATAGGCATCTGGATTGGCTTTGTAGTCTTTGTTGGCGATGGCGAAGCCTTTGGCGGCAGCGACTTCTTTGACGCTGTTCCACCACTCCGACTCGCCTGCGCCATAAAGCATCTTATCGGCGACTTCGGACATGAAGGCCTTTAAGAACTCTTTGTCGTATTTCTCGTTGAATGGGAGTTCAGGACGCTTCTCGAACTCGTCATCGTAGAAGAACCAAGTGGCTGGCTCGATGTCGCCATACTTGGCGTAGTCTTTTCTTGGGTTTGGACGGTCCTTCTCAATATTGAGAATCTTGGAGAAATACTCCATGTCGTCATCCATCTTCTTAAGAAGGGTTGGGGAATTCTTCATAGCCCAATCTTTGACCGCTTTGAGGAGTTCCTCTTTTGGGGTGGCGGCAAGGACTTCTTTGCAGAAGTAATTGAGTTTGCCTTCGTCGAAGAGGGCGCCGTCTAAGGACATCTTCTTGAAAGCGAAGGTGAATTTGCTGACATCAAGAGACTTGTTGGCGATGGTCCACTCCTCGAAATTGGAGTTAGCGATCGACATAAGGTAAACGAGAAGTCCCTTTGGAGGATAGCCGGCCTTAAGGAAATAAGAGACGGCGGCCTCTGGGTCTTTTCTCTTGGAGAGCTTTCTCTTGTTGCCATGGTCAAGCTTCATGATGACTGGCAAGTGAGCGTATTTTGGACCTTTCCAGCCTAAATCGCGGAAGAGCTGGATATGGATTGGGGTAGATGGGATCCACTCCTCACCGCGGGTGACGACGGTCGTTCTCATGAAGTGATCGTCGACGACGTGGGCGAAGTGATAGGTTGGGAGACCATCGGACTTCATGATGACGATATCGACATCATTGTCAGCGAGTTCGAGCTCGCCTCTGATCGCGTCCTTGAACTTGATCTTCTTATCATGGTCGCCCATCGATTTATAACGGATGACCCATGGGGTTCCGGCTTTGATTTTCTCAATCTGCTCATCGACGGTGAGCTTACGGTCTCTGGCGTATGGGCCATAGTAGCCTGGGAGGATCTTATTGGCCTCTTGGAAATCTCTGATTTTCTGAAGGTCTTCTGCGCTGCAGAAATCTGGATAGGCCTTTCCTTCGGCGATGAGGTGTTTGATGACGACCTTATAGATGTCGGCACGGACGCTTTGCTGATATGGGCCATAAGCGCCTTTATCGCCTTGTGGGAAATATCCTTCGTCAGCGATGATGCCGAATTCGGCAAGCTGGTCGATAAGCTCGTCAGCACTGCCGGCGATGGTTCTCTTGGTGTCGGTGTCCTCTAAACGGAACATGTAGACGCCTTGGCTTTGCTTCGCATAGGTGTATGCGATGAAGGCGGTGAATAAAGAACCGGTGTGTAAGAAACCAGTTGGCGATGGGGCGAAACGGGTCACCTGGGCGCCTTCTGGGAGGTTGCGTAATGGGTATTCTTTCTCAAGGTCATCGATGGTCTTCGTGACGTCTGGGAATAAGAGGTTTGCGAGGTCTAAATAGGTTGCCATAAAAATCACTCCTTAAAGAAGCGAGAAGATTATAAAACACGTGCGCATGAAAAACCACAAAACTATAGCGAAAACCGCTTGCACTTAGATAGGGAGTTTCATATAATACTACTCGCGCCACAAAAGGCGATGCAGGTGTAGTTCAATGGTAGAACATTACCTTGCCAAGGTAAATACACGGGTTCGATTCCCGCCACTTGCTCCATTTATAAAACAATCCCGATTTGCTCGGGATTTTTTATTTTCTAAAGAAAAAGAAGGCCGTTTTGCAGGCCTTCTTCGGAAGGATTTCTTAATAATAATAGTATGGATCTGGGGTTATGGCGCGGGTTATGCCAAACATCGCTACGCCAACAACGATGCCAGCGCTGATCGCGATCGCAAACCTGATCCAATCGTCTTTCCTGAATTTCGCTTTTCTCCTGACGATGAAGATGGCGACGAAATAGAAGACGGAGATCAAGAAGTAAGAGAATGCGAAGAGGATGAACTCATAAGCGTACATGGAAGAACCGTTGCAGATATCAGCCATAACGAGTTGGGTCATCAAAGCGAAGGAAAGCATAGACATCAAAGTCAAGGAGTTGACCACGCCAAATCTTTGAGGGATGACGGTTCCAAGGTTCTCGCTCTTGATTTTCATGAATTCGAATAAGGCAAGGACGACCATGCCACCCCAGAAAAGGAACTGGCAAAGGAAGGCAATCATGGCGCTCCCAAACATTTCTAACGATTCTGGGTTAAAACCATAGGTAATGGCAAACATGAGGGCTCTTTCAAAAACCTCACTCTGGGAGAGCCAATTAGGTGCTTCGCTAGAAAACACGCTAAACAAATTGCTGAAAGAAGTGAATGAGCCGCTGACGAGGGAATATAAGAACCCTGGGAGGGCGTTCACGATGAGAAGCATAACAACAGCCTGGAAGCCGCTATTGGCAACACTCACCGCGAAAGTGCTCGATAAGAAGGTGATGACGCAAGTCAAATAGAGAAGAGGGAGGCCAAGGAGGTCGGCTTCGAACGTTCCTAAGGCGCTGTAACCGTTTCCTAAGGCGTTGCAAAGGCCACAGCCAATAGCGTAGCCAGACACAAGAAGAGTAGTGACAAGAGCTAGCCCGAAGAGTCCCTCGGTGATGAAAGCTTGTCTTCTATTCATCGGCATCGAAAGGATGACATCGCTTCTGTTTTTGCTGTAATAGCGGGTATGCATCAATAACGGCAACAAGCCAGATAAGAAGATGCAGAATGGGCCCATAACCAGCATGTAAGATGAGAAGCCGATTGCGCGAATCCTAAATAGTAAGACGCAGAAAAGGTCAATGACGAATGGGACGGCGATTAGGGAGATGGCGAAGAGGGTGATATAAACCGTGGCGATAGGCCAGAAGCTCTTCATCAAATATCTAAAATACTTCTTGCTCATAACATTTCCCTCTCTTTGTTGTAGATGAAGGCCTCTTCGACAGTAAGCGGAACGATGTCGAGCATAAGAGGCTTATATTGGGAGAAGAAAGCACGGATCCTCACTTCGGTCTCATCTGTGACGATGACGAGGAAGTGGCCATCGCGCTTAACCATAAGAGGCTTAAGGGCGGATAAGTCAGCTGGACCTTCGTCATTGAAGGCAAGGTGGACCTTGTGGAGGTTCTTGGCCTCGACGAAGTCATCGCTGATTTGGCCATTGTCGACAAGGGAGTAGGAGTCACAGATATCACCAAGTTCACGAAGTGAATGTGAGGCGATGACGACTGTGGTCTTTGGATTCTTGTCGATGAGTTCAATGAGGTCTTTCTTGAATTCGTTACGACTATATGGATCAAGTCCGTCGAAAGCCTCATCGATGAGGATGATGTCAGCGTGTGAGGCAAGCGCAGCGGCAAGATAGGTCTTTCTTCTCATGCCTTTTGAGAAGGAATTGAGAGGCTTATCGATGTCGACGTGATAGCGGATAAGATTCTTCTTGAATTCCTGGGCGGTAAAACCATCGAAGAAGACCGAATAAAGCATGGTCAGATCTTTGATGTGGGCGTTTTTGCCAAAGAACGGCTCATCGGCCAAAAAGAAAATCTTGGATTTGGCGTTTGGGTTCTCAAATATCTCTTCCCCATCGAGAAGGATACTGCCAGAGTCCGCTTTAAGGACACCGGCGATGAGACGAAGAAGGGTCGATTTGCCAGCGCCGTTTTCACCGACGAGTCCATTGATGGAGCCTTCTTGGATTTTGGCGTTGCAATTCTTAATGACGACCTGGCCGTCGTATGACTTGGTCAGATTGGTTATCTCAATCATTGCTTTTCTCCTTTTTTGAGTTTTTGTAATGCGTCTTCGATTTGGGAAATGCCGATACCACTGGCAAGCAGCTCGTTCAAAGTCTTCTCTACATAAGAGGAAAGAAGGTCCACCTCTTCTTCTTTTTTCCTATTCTCTTCCGGTGCCACGTAGATGCCTTTTTTAGGAAGGCTCACTAAATAACCCATATCCGTTAGGGCGAGATACGCACGCATAACAGTGTTTGGGTTGATGGTAAGGGAAAGAGCAAGCTCACGGACGGAAGGAAGCTTCTCCTGTGGCTTGAGGACACCCATATCAATGTAGAGTTTTATTTGCTCGACGATCTCCTCGAAGATCGGTTTTGTACCTGTGAAATGAATCTGCATTAATTGTACCAACTGTACC
>JAFZUD010000170.1 GCA_017618495.1 Bacilli bacterium
AACCCAGTCATCGTTTCCCAATCGATCAGACAGTGCTACCTCGTCAATGGCGAAGGGTGCCTCAGCGTCGATGGCGAACATCCAGGCTATGCCTATAGAGCGAACAAGGTCACCGTCAAGGCTTATGACGCCCTCAAAGGCGAAGACATCCAGATCGTTGCCTTCGGTTTTGACGCGATCGTTCTCCAGCACGAAATCGACCACTTGAATGGCATCCTCTTCTACGACCATATCGACAAGAAGAATCCATTCAAAGAAATCCCAGACGCAGTCGCTATTTAATCTTTGATTATGTTGCCCAATCTTCATTTAGAAGATACAATTGGGTCATTATGAAAAACAAAAGATTTGCAATCATTGCACTGATGCCTTTGCTTTTCTCATGCTCCGGTCCTTTAGCTTCGGCCGCCCATGTGATTGAAATGAATGCATCGGGCGATGAGGACTTCAATGTCCTTCAGTTCACAGACATCCACTGGAACTACTCCACCAACATCAAAGAAGCTTCTGCTTTCTTAACGAACACCGTGAACGTAGCCAAAGCAAGAGCCGGCCACATTGATCTCATTGAGATCACCGGTGACTCCCTTTTGGTTGCCAACAAGAAGATCGCGACCACCCTTTATGACCTCGTCGAAAGCTGGGAAATCCCGTGGGCCTTTACCTTTGGTAACCACGACTACGAAGGCGAGTGGAGCGAGGCTTGGATGAACAATCTCGTCTCATCCTCAAAGTACAAACACGCCATCTTACCTGAAGCCGTCAACAAAGAAGACGATGTCGATGGATTCAGCAACTACGTCATCAACGTCAAACGCGGTACTAAGGTTGAGTGGCAAATCTACAATATCGATACTCACAACCTCGTCGAGGAGTTTGGCTCATACGATTACGATTTCATCCATGAAAATCAGGTTCAGTGGTATGAGGAAGAGGCTCAATTAGCCAAACAGAACAATGGCGGTACCTCGGTCCCATCCATCGCTTTCTTCCATATCCCTCCAACCGATATCTATGATTTCGAGAAAGACGGCACCTTAGTGGGCGGCATCAAAGATGAAAAGTTCTGCCCAGGCGAGCATGCTTCCGAATTCGTGAAAGTCGCGAAAGAGAATAACTGCAGAGGCATGTTCTTTGGCCACGACCACTCAAACGACATCGTTTGGAAGAAAGACAATATTGTCTTTGGTTATGGCGTCAAAGCCAACACCGAGCTCTATAGCACCGAGAAAGATGGCATCGACATCACCGGTTGCGCGATCCTTTCTCTCCACAAGGATAGTGACAAGTTCGATTTAGAGCACCTCATCATCGATTACGATACCAAACAAGTTTCTGAAACCCTTACCTGGAAGGAGATCAATCTATGAGCAAGAAAACCCTTATCGCGTTCTTAGCTGAGATCGCCCTTTATATCATCGCTGGCCTTGCCTTCTATCAAGGCTTCCACTACTTCATGGCGGACGTCGATGGCTTTAAGCACATCCTCAAAGTCGGCCCAATGTTCTTAAGCTGCTTCATGCTTACCTATCTCCTCTTCGCTTACTACTACCTCACCCATCAGCCAAACGAAGAGAAGAGAGCCAAAACCCTTAGGTTCAATGGCTTCGGATTCATTGTTCTCGGAGGACTCCTTCTTGTCCTCATCATCGTCAACATCATCCTTGGCAATTACGAGTTCGGATATAACTCCCTCATCTTCCCTGTCGACCTCATCCTCATTGATGTCGTCATGGTTGCTCTTGGTGTTCTTATCACCCTCAAAAAAGCCTGGATTTTGGAAAAAATACCTGTGATTTGCAGGGAATATTCAAAACCAAAGTGGGTTGTTATCGTTGGTAGAACCCTTGGCTTTATCTATGTTTGGGTCGCTGAGTATTTCCTTGCTGCCCTTCTTATGGCGCCTACCTATATCGACGTCACCACCCCAACATTCGGACACACCGTTCCACTCTATGTTTTGATGGTCTTCATGTCCCTCATTCTCTTCTGGCACGAGTTCTATCTTGCCTGGAACAAAGAGAAGGAGATGAAACAGGACGTCGTCTTAGCCATCCGCATCATCGGACTTTGCTTCGCTACGACCATTGGCCTTGCCGTTCTCGTCATTGACCTTGCCATCGGACACACCTACTACATCTCCCATAACCTCCAGTGCATCTTGCCAATCGACTACATGATCAGCAAGAACATCGGACCTAGACTCCTCACCCTCTGCCCGATGATTGCCCTTTGGTTTAACTTCGTTGCCAGCACCACTTGCATAGCTAAATCCAACAAGCCAAAAGAGACGGAACCGCTTTCATAAGCACTCCTTGTTTTCTTTAGAAAAAAAGGTGTTATAGTTTAGTTGACCTGACGAGCACATATCTCTTGTGGCTTTAAGAGGTTTATTTAATGCCGAGTTTTAATTCACCAGTGAACATCTTCGCCTTAGGCGGTTTAGGAGAAGTAGGAAAGAACACCTACTGCTTTGAGACTGAGCGCTCAATCATTTTGGTTGACGCAGGCGTCCGTTTCCCTGAGTCGAATCTCCCAGGCGTTGACTATGTCATCCCTGACTACACCTACTTAAGGAACAACAGAAACAAAATAAAAGCCCTTTTCATCACCCATGGTCATGAAGACCATATCGGTGGTATTCCTTTCCTCATCAGGAGCGTCTATATCCCTGTGATCTACGCCCCAAGGCTCGCTGCCGCCTTAATCAGGCACAAGCTTGAGGACGCCCGTATCCGCGAGGAAGTCAAAATCGTCGAATACGATAGCGACACCGTTGTCCCGATCGGTGAAGATTTCACCGTCTCTTTCTTCCGCGTCACCCACTCGATCCCAGATAGCTATGGCGTCTGCATCGACACCAAACAAGGAAGAATCATCGAGACCGGTGACTTCAAAGTCGACCTCACCCCTGTCGGACCTCAGTTCGAGATCGCCAAATTAGCCAAGCTCGGACAAGAGGGCGTCGATCTCCTTATGGCCGACTCCACTAACGCGGAAATCGAAGGTTACACCCCATCCGAGAAGAACGTCCGTTCTGGCGTCGAGGAAGTCTTTGATCAGGCTAACGCTCGCATCATCGTCTCAACCTTCTCTAGCAACATCAACCGTATCCAGCAGGTCGTCGAAGCCGCTGTGAGCCATGGCAGAAAGATCTGCATCCTTGGCAGATCCATGGAAAACACCATGACCATCGCTCGTAAGTACGGCTATATCAAAGTACCGGATTCCTCAATCATCTCAGATGACATGGTCCGTTCCTACAAATCGAACGAAATCTGCATCATTTGCACAGGTTCCCAAGGCGAATCCATGGCGGCTTTGTCAAGGATTTCACGTGGAGAGCATAAGAATATCCGCATCATCCCAGGCGACACCATCGTCTTCTCTAGCAACGCTATTCCAGGCAATGGAGCCCTCGTTGATAGACTCGTCAATGACCTCGTCAAACAAGGCGCTGATGTTAAGCAAAACAGCCTCGCCTTCTCTCTCCATAGCTCTGGCCACCCATCCCGCCAGGAACTCCGTCTCATGCAGCGCTTGGTCAACCCTAAGTACTTCATGCCAGTCCATGGCGAATACCGCATGCTCAAACTCCATGGCGACATCGCTATCGATATGGGCTTAGAGAAAGACCACGTCTTCATTTGCGATAACGGCGATATGGTCACCCTCGAGAACCACAAGGTCACGAGAGGCGGCCACGCCCAGGCTGAGCCTGTCTATATCGATGGCAATGACATCGACGGCCTTTCCACCAACGTCATGCGCGACAGAGCCACCCTTAAGAGCGACGGCATGATCGCTGTCCTCGTCTCTATCGACGCCAAAAAGAATCAACTCTTATCTTCCCCAATCGTATATGCCCGCGGCTTCTTCGAAGGAGGCAGCGACGCCCACATCATCAGACACGCCCAGATGGCGGCCGAAGAATCTCTTAGAAACGTCATGACCAAGAAGGTCACCTTCAACGAGATCAAGACCTCCCTTAAGAATTCGGTCTCCCACTACATCTACCGCAAGACTGAGCGTAGCCCAATGATCATCCCGCTCATCATGAGCTTAAACGACAACAACTAAGATGCTCATACTTGCAAGCGCATCACCTCGAAGACGCGAGCTTTTAAGAAAACTCGTGCCTTCTTTTATTGCTATCGTCCCTTTTGTCGACGAAAGAGCGATGGATGGTGTTAGAAAACCTAAAGACCTTAGCACTGAGGAAGCTCGCCTAAAGGCCTATGAAGTCTTCTCCATGAACCCAGATGATGAGGTTCTTGGATGCGACACGATCGTCATCTGCGATGGCGAGGTTTTAGGTAAGCCTAAAGACAAAGAAGACGCCTTCAGGATGCTTAGGAAACAAAGCGGCAAATCCACGAAGGTCTTATCCTCCTACACCTACATCTCTAGCCAAAGAGAGATAACTCGTACTGTGACCTCTAAAGTTGTCTTCAATGAGCTTAGCGATGAAGACATCAATGCCTATATCGAAAAATTCCAGCCCTTCGACAAAGCTGGAAGTTACGGCATTCAGGATGACTTCCCTCTCATCAAGAAGATCGAGGGTTCCTATTACAACGTGATGGGATTGCCTGTTGAGGATTTAGAGGAGCACGTCTTTAAGCGCTAAAGATCTTCTCGTAGACCTCTTCGGCGTTATCTTTGACAACCAAAGTTAACTTGTCGCTCTTCTCAATGAAGCCAGTCACACCGGCTTCTTTTATTTTCTCTTTGTTGATCTTCGAATAGTCCTTCAAGTGGACGATGATTCTTGATCCCTCACGAGAGGAATCGATGTAATTATCCTCTCCTCCAAGAGCCTCAAAATATTCGGATTTTGAAGCGATAGGAAGAGATTTCACAGGCTATTTGCTGAAGATTTTGATTAAAACGAAGATAAGAACGCCAAGGATGATGACGCCAAGGCCGATGAGAAGGCCGATAAGTAATGGATTAGGTGTGGGCATAGGTGGATTATAGCACAACGCGAGCGTGCTATAATACAGGTCCTGCAAACAAAAATAGTCTCTTTAGCGTTAATAAATCAAAGGAGGAAACCTTATGAAACAGAAAATCCTTTATGCACTTGTCATGTCGGCTGGACTGCTTCTTTCTTCATGCGGTGACCTTCAGGGCAGCTCTCA
>JAFZUD010000171.1 GCA_017618495.1 Bacilli bacterium
AGCCTCGTCCTCGGACGGCAGGACTACCAGTGGAAGCACGAACCATGCCTCTACGGATGGAAGGCCGACATCCTAAAAGAGCACCCAGCCAAAGCCGGTTGCGTGCTTCATTGCTATAGCGGTTCTACAGAGATGTTAGAACGCTTTGCCAAGCTTGGTTGTTACTTTGGATTCGATGGTCCAGTAACTTATAAGAACGCTGTTGAACCAAAAGAAAATGTGAAAAAGTGTCCAATAGATAGGATCCTTACAGAAACCGATGCACCATACCTTTCACCGGTCCCATATCGCGGCAAACAGAATGAGCCATCACACATCAAAGAAATTCTTCAAACCATAGCGGATTTGCGTGGGATTTCTGAAAAAGAGATGGAAATTGCTGTAGAAAACAACTTTAAAGCCTTATTTCACATCAAATGAAAGTAAAATATCCAAATGTAATAGTAGTTGAAGGCAAAATGGACAAGGATTTGCTTCAGTCTTTTTTGGATGCAGACATCATTACTACTAATGGTTCCGAGGTTTCACGTGAAACTATAGAGTATATAAAGGCCTTGTCAATGACAAGGACGATTGTCGTTTTAACTGACCCTGATGCCCCAGGAAAAAGAATTAGAGATATATTAAACAGCGAGATTGCGGGACTCTTTAACGCTTTCATCCCAAAGGAAAAAGCAATTAAAAAGCACAAAGTCGGTGTAGCAGAGTCTGATAAGGCTACGATCATGGAAGCTTTAGACCATTTAATGCTCGAAAATAAAGAAAAGAAATCTTCAAATTTGACCATGAACGATTTGTTTGAGCTCGGCCTTGCTGGAGGAAGCGATTCTTCCGCGAAAAGAAAGGTGCTAGAGAACAAACTTCATGTTGATCAGGTTAACGGAAAGACCCTTTTGAAAAGACTTCAGGCGCTTGGATTAGATAGAAAAGATTTAGAGGAGGCTCTTGGCAATGAATGAAGAACAATATTTCGAGAGAATCGCTGAGTATAAGCTCTTAGCGAAACACGAAGTTGGCCAAAACTTCCTTATCGATGCCGACGCAGCAAAGAAGATCGTCGATTTAGCCGAGATTGAAGAGGCCGACACCGTTTTAGAAATCGGTTCTGGCGCCGGATCTCTTTCTTATTTCATCGAACAGAGCGCATCCAAAGCCGATTTGATCGATATTGATGAAGGCTTGGTTCAGAAACTTAAGGAAGACTACGCTAATTCAAAGACCGTGACCCCAATGGTTGGTAACGCCATGAAATGGGATTACGAGAAATACACTAAGATCATCAGCAACCTTCCTTACTACATCACCAGCGCAATTCTTGAAAGGGTTTTGCTTAATGCAAAGAACCTAAAAACCGGTGTTTTCATGGTTCAAAAGGAAGTTGTTTCTAGACTTAAAGCGCCGCAAGGAAGCGAAGATTATAGTCCTTTAGGACTACTTATCAAATATCGTGCCGATTTCGTTAAGGGGTTTAACGTTCCAAGGACGTCTTTCGCGCCCGCCCCACACGTGGATTCCAGCGTCTTCATTTTGAAGATTAAAAACGACAACCTCGAAGAGGCCAATAAGCTTTATTCTTTGGCGTCATCCCTCTTCCTCCACAAGAGGAAAACCATCTATAACAACCTCACCCAGCACTTAAAAGATTCCGCTAAGGCAAAAGAGGTTTTGGAGAAAGCCCAAATCAAGCCAAATCTAAGGCCTCAGGAGATATCTTTGGAAGGATATTTAAGCCTCTTAAAGGCTATTTGTTGATTTAAAAAATCAAACTAGTAAAATCGTCTATATTCCACCTATGTTATTTGAGAAGTCACATCAAATAGTCAAATCCTACGCGAAGATCAACCTCTCGCTTAGGGTTCTCAACGAAAGAGAAGACGGCTACCACAATCTCGAGACCGTCATGATCCCGATTGAGCTTCACGACGTCATCGAAATCGAGAAACGCCCAGGCGCTTTCGACACATTCATCACTTGTGATGATATTGGCCTAGCCAATCTTCGTCATAACCTTTGCACAAAAGCTGTCGAAGCCATGAGGAAAGAGTTTGGCTTCAAAGATAACTTCAATATCAACATCCACAAGGAGATTCCTTTTGCTGCTGGCTTAGGAGGAGGCTCTTCCAACGCTGCCGCGGTCATCGAAAGCCTTATCTCGCTTCTTAAGATCAAGACAGACCCAGAAACCATCAACCGCATCGCTTTAAGCCTTGGGGCAGATGTTCCGTTCTTCCTTAACACAAAGCCTGCAATTGCCACCTCTTTAGGTGAAAATCTCCAGCAAATACCTGTTAAAACCCAATATCACTGCCTTATTGTCAAGCCTAAGACAGGCTTAAGCACAGGCGAGATATTCCAGATCTGCGATGAATTTGAAAAAGAGAACGCAGACACCGAAAAAGTCCTCGAAGGATTGGCCAAAGATGACCTTGAACTCATCGGCCAAGCCACAGGCAACGACTTATACCCACCGGCAGCATCCGTTTTGCCTGAGGTTAAGAAAGTCGTAGACTCTTTGAAGGAGGCAGGATTCCCAGTCGCCGCTATGACTGGAAGCGGATCTGCCTGCTTCGGCTTATCTAAAGACGCTAAATTCGTTAAAGAACAAGCGAAGTTATATAAAAATCGTGGTTATATAGTCCGTGTGACCAAAACCATGAAATAAGGAGTTCCGTTATGGAAAAGTACGCAATTATATTGGCAGCCGGCAAAGGCACCAGAATGAAAAGCAAAAGAGACGACATCTCTAAGGTCTCTTTCCCTATTCTTGGCCAGCCTCTCGTTAAGTATGTCATCAACGCTTTGAAGCCTCTTGGATTCAAGAAGCTTGTCGCTGTTGTTGGCTTTGGTGGCAAAACCAGTGAGAAGATCGTCAAAGACGAGTGCGAAGTCGTTTGGCAGTTAGAACAAAAAGGAACTGGCCACGCTGTTATGATGGCGGGCCCAGTCCTTGAGAAACTCGAAGGCGAAACCATCGTCTGCTGCGGCGACACCCCTCTTCTTACCACCGAAACCTTTGAAGCTTTATTCAAAGCTCACGAAGAGAACGGCAACGCCATGACCGTTATGACCTCTATCCTCGATGATCCGTTCGGATATGGAAGAATCGTCAAAGTTAACGGAAACGTTACCAAAATCGTTGAACAGAAGGACGCCACCGAAGAAGAAAGAGCCATTAACGAAGTTAACGCAGGCGTCTACGTCTTCGATAATGCCAAGTTATTTGAAGCATTAGGCCACCTTACAACTCAAAACGCCGCTGGCGAATATTATCTGACCGACGTTCTTGGAATCTTCGTGAAAAACGGCTTTAAAGTCGGTTCCTACCCAGTCAAAGACCCAGATGAAACCCTTGGTGTTAATGATAGAAACCAGCTTTCTATTGCTGCCAAGATCATTCAGCAGCGTATCAACAAGGCCCATATGATCGCTGGTGTCTCGATTGAAGACCCAGAAAACACCTATATCGCTCCTACCGTTAAAATCGGCCAGGATACCACAATTGCTCCATGCAGCTACATCATGGGCAACACCGTTATCGGTGAGGAATCCGTGATTGGTCCAAGCGTCATCATTAAAGACGCCAAGATTGGCAACCACGCCAAAGTCACCTTAAGCAACGTCGTTGATGCCGAAGTCAAAGACGGTGAGGTTGTTGGTCCGTTCGCTAACATCAAATAAGCTGAAAATTCAAAGTTTTGCCTCCGGAAACGGAGGCTTTTCTTTATCTAAAATACGCGTTACAATGTATATACAAAAGCGTTACAAGGAAAATTAACGAAAATGTCGAAGACAACTTTGAATTTAAGGATAGATAGCAATATTAAAAAACAAGCTGAAAAGGTTGTTGATGAACTCGGCATTTCTATGTCTGCCGCAATTGTCCTATATCTCAAGGCGATCGTCCGCGAGAACGGCATCCCTTTTGATATGAAGGTCAGAAAGCCAGAACCAGTGGAAGCGCCTAAAGGCAAAACAAAAAAGAAAGCCAAACCTTCATTCGATGATGATGAGTTTGAGCTTCCTGGCAGCGATTCTATCCGTGCGGCGATCGATAAACTTTGATTCGGCTTCAAAAAACGTCTCTAGAACCACCCCAAATTCAACGATTTCGTTTAGGCCTCGCAAATTATTCGAGGCCTTTTTCTTTTGCGCGCGTACGAGCCTTTAAAACGGCAATAAAAAAGCAGGCGATATTTCACGCCTGCGATTTTATCGTTTAGAGACGATTATTTCTTGCTGTGGGTGATGCTGGCCTGAGCAGCGGCAAGTCTAGCAAGCGGGACACGGAATGGTGAGCAGCTGACATAGTCAAGACCGACTTCATCATAGAACATGATGGAAGCTGGATCGCCACCGGTTTCACCGCAGACACCGAGCAAGAGGTCTGGGCGGGTAGCACGGCCACGTTCAACAGCAATCTTAACGAGTTCGCCGACACCGTTGACATCGATGGTCTGGAATGGGTCGAATTCGTAGATCTTGCGGTTGTAGTAGTATGGCAAGAACTGACCGGCATCATCACGGGAGAAGCCCATGGTGAGCTGGGTTAAGTCGTTGGTTCCGAAGGAGAAGAACTCTGCCTCTTTGGCAAGGTCCCCGGCGCGGAGGGCGCCCCTTGGGATTTCGATCATGGTACCAACGTGGTAGACGAGTTTGGTGTTGGCTTTAGCCATCTCAGCTTCAACAGCCTCGACGACAACGCTCTTGGCCCACTCGTATTCTTTGAGTTCGCCAGCGAGAGGGATCATGATCTCTGGCTCAACTTCGTGGCCAAGTTCCTTGCTGGCCTTGATGGCAGCCTGGACGATGGCGCGGGCGAGCATGGCGTAGATTTCTGGGTAAGCAACGCAGAGACGGACACCACGGAAGCCCATCATTGGGTTGGCCTGGTGGAGCTGTTCGATTCTCTCTTTGACCTTCTTCTCGGTGACACCAAGCTTTTCGGCGATGTCTTTGATGTTGGCTTCGTCGTTGGCTTCTGGTAAGAATTCGTGAAGTGGCGGGTCAAGTAAACGGATGTTAACGTTGGAATCTGGGTTGGCAAGGTACATCTGATAGAAGTCGTCGGCAATGAATGGACGGATTCTCTCAAGAGCGGCCTCACGCTGCTCAGCGGTATCAGAAAGAATCATGGATCTCATGTTGAGGATTCTGTCTGGAGCGAAGAACATACGCTCAGTTCTGCAAAGACCAATGCCTTCGGCACCGAATCTACGGGCGTTGTTGGCATCTTCTGGGGTGTTGCAGTTGGCACGGACCTTTAAGCGACGATATTTGTCGGCCCAAGCCATTAAGCGACCGAAGTCGCCACCGAGGTTGGCTGGAACCATCTTGATTTCGCCTTCGTAGACGAGACCAGTGGAACCGTTGACGGAAAGGATGTCACCTTCTTTGAAGACACGGTCGCCAACTTTGACGATCTTGGCTTCTTCGTCAACAACGATTTCGGTAGCGCCGGCGACGCAGCACTTACCCATGGAACGGGCGACGACTGCGGCGTGGGAGGTCATGCCTCCACGGGCGGTAAGGATGGCTTCGGAGTTGACCATACCGATGATGTCTTCTGGGGAAGTCTCGGCACGGACAAGAACAACCTTCTTGCCAGCATCATGCTGGGCTTTGCACTCTTCAGCGCTGAAGACGATGGCACCAGTGCCAGCACCTGGGGAAGCTGGAAGACCGTGGATAACGGCGTCATGCTTCTTGAGGTCGGATTCGTCGAAGGTTGGGTGGAGTAAGTCGTTGAGCTGTTTTGGCTCGACGCGGAGAACGGCTTCTTTCTCGTCGATGAGACCTTCATCAACTAAATCGCAAGCGATTTTGAGAGCGGCTCTAGCAGTTCTCTTGCCGTTACGGGCCTGGAGGAAGAAGAGCTTGCCTTTCTCGATGGTGTATTCCATATCCTGCATATCGTGGAAGTAGTTTTCCATGCGGGTGATGGTGGCCATGAATTCTTTGTAGACTTCTGGCATTCTCTTCTCGAGCTCGTCGATGTGAAGAGGAGTGCGAACGCCAGCGACGACGTCTTCGCCCTGGGCGTTTGGTAAGAATTCAGCGTAGATTTTCTTTTCGCCGGTAGATGGGGAACGGGAGAAAGCAACACCAGTGCCGCAATCTTCGCCCATGTTACCGAAGACCATGCTCTGACCGTTGACAGCGGTGCCCCATTCGTATGGGATGCCGTTCATCTGACGGTAAACGTTAGCACGTGGGTTGTCCCAGCTACGGAAGACGGCAGCGACTGCCTCTTTGAGCTGGACGTATGGATCGGTTGGGAAATCTTCACCGAAGACGGATTTGTAGTACTCTTTGTACTTGGCAACTAAGCCTTTGAGCTGCTCGGCGTTGACTTCGGTATCAAGTTTGTAACCGTTGTCCTCTTTGAGTTTGTCGAGCATCTTGTCCATTTCAGTCCTTGGGTGGCCTTTGGCGATGTTGGTGAACATCAAGATGAAACGACGGTAGCTATCGAAAGCGAAACGCTCATTGCCGGTAGCTTTGACCATGGCTTCAACGGTGTCATCGTTTAAACCCAAGTTAAGAATGGTGTCCATCATGCCTGGCATCGAGGTACGAGCGCCAGAACGGACAGAAACGAGTAACGGCATTCCTTTGCCGCCGAACTCTTTTCCGGTAAGTTTTTCAACTTCGTGGAGATGGGCCACGACGTCTTCCCACACGTAATCTGGAATCTGTTTTCCGGATTTGTAGTAGAGGTTGCAAGCTTCGGTCGAGATTGTGAAACCGGCTGGGATGTTGACGCCAGCGGCTGTCATCTCGGCAAGACCAAAGCCTTTTCCGCCAAGGATTTCCTTGCCGAGCTTCTGCTCGTGGGCTTCCTTGAAGGAGAATACATATTTTTTGTCTGCCATATTGTCCTCCTATTGACAATCTTTAGGGTGATTAAAGCGCCCTAACGCGGAATATCATACCACTCGAACATTCTTCTTTAAAGAAGAACGAAAAAAGGCAAGGGATTATCGACACTGAAAGAGCATATAATTTGTAAATATGAAGCGAAAAGAGAGAAAGTTCAGTCCCGAATACATGGGCGCGATTGCGCACCGCGGATTGCATAATAGCGAGTACACGGAAAACGGTCTCAAAGCCTTCAAGAACGCAATCGATAATGGCTTCGCTTTTGAGCTAGACATCCACATCACCAAAGACGGACAGCTTGTTGTCTGTCATGACGACGATTTGAAACGCACGACAGGGAAAGAGGGAATCGTTGAGGAACTCACCCTTGCCGAGATAAAAGAAAACTATCGCCTCCTAGATGGAGGAGAGGTGCCAACCTTCCAAGAAGTCTTGGATCTCAACAAAGAACAAAGGCTCATCGTTGTTGAGCTCAAGGTTCACGAGGGGAACTACAAGCCTTTGGCGAAAGCCGCTAAAAGAGCCCTCAAGCAAATCAAAGACAAAAAGAAGATCGTCATCATCTCCTTTGACCCAAGAGCCCTCTTCATGATGAGGCATCAAGGATTCGGAATCGGATTGCTTATCTGCAAAGAATACTATTGGGTGTGGAAGTGGCGTCACCTATTTGACTCTATCGACATCGAAGAATGTCTCCTCACTAGACCTGAGGTCAGGAAGTACCACAAGAGACACATCGTCAACACATGGACGGTCGAAGACCTTGCGCACATGGTCGCGAACAAGGAGCTCGCGGATGCTCAAACGTTCCAGTTGATTGATCCTGAATTCGTTAAGAAAACCCTAGCAAAATAAAACGCGTTGGACAAAACCAGCGCGTTTTTGTTAATGATTTTTCGATTTTTACTTGTTTGGAGTGTAGGTCGCTTCGATGCCTTCCCTCTTACTGAGATACTTCCAGAGAAGCTGCATGATGACATGGTCGAAGGACATATGAAGGTCTTCTGCAATTTGGATATCATCCACAGGTGCGTGGAGGTGATAGTCAGCGATCTTGGCAAGCTTGCCTCCGTCATAACCGGTTATGGACATGAGCTCCGCGCCAACCTTCTTGGTGTATTCAGCGGCCTTCATGATGTTCTTGGAGTTTCCGCTTCCAGAGATGGCTAAGACCAAGTCTTCTTTCTTGAGACGGTTCTCTAGCTGATAGTAGAAGACATCGTCGAAAGTTGTGTCGTTAGCGATGGCGGTCATGATCGGGACATTGTCATTAAGACAAACGAACTTAAATCTCTTCTCCAATTTGGAGCAGATGCCTTTGTTGAAATCACAAACCATGTGTGAAGCGGTGGCGGCGCTGCCTCCGTTACCAAAAACATAGATTGTCGATTGGTCATCGTAGTGTTTGACGAGAGCGTTCATCGCTTTGTTCATCTCGTCTTTGTCTAATTTCTTAATTGTTTCGATTTCGAGCTCGTAATATTTCTCTAAATCGTTCTTAAAATCAATCATGTTCGCCCCTTTCTAAGGTCAATATTAGATTAACGGCTTCCGATAAAGAATGGCACACAAAATCCGGTTTCGCATCTACAAAGCGTATCGGAGGGTTTGGAGTTGTGTCTAAAAAGATGGTTCTGCATCCGGCGTTGATTCCGGTTTGGATGTCTCTGTCCGTATCTCCGATAAACCAAGATTTGGAGAGGTCGATATTGAATCTTTCCTGAGCCTTCTTTAGAAGACCGATCTTTGGTTTGCGGCATTCGCAGTCGAATTTGAGCTCTGAAACCTCGCCTTCAAAGCCTCCGGCAGGATGGTGAGGGCAGAAGTAGAGGCCATCTAGATAAGCTCCACCTTTTCCAAGAAGGGTTTCCATCTTGTTATGGATGTTTTTGAGTTCTTCAAAGGTCGTATCACCACGAGCAATAACAGGCTGGTTGGTAGCGCATATGGCTAAGTAGCTGGATTCGTTGATTGTCTTGATCGCTAAGGCGGCGTCATCAGCAAGCTCTAACTCATCTGTTTTCTTGACCAAGCCACGGTATTTGTTGATGGTCCCGTCCCTGTCCAAAAAGATGCATTTTTGCAAATTTGAGAGGGATTTGCCATGGATAATTCCGTTTTTGAGGTCTTTTTCGACTGAATAATACCTGTCTGGGGTACCGCAGTCTTTGACGTATTCGCTCGATCTATAGGCATAGGCTTTGCCCTCTTCGACGAAGTGTTTTAGGACAACTTTTTCGAAGTCGATTTTCTCTGGCTCTTTAATGAAATCGAGGACCTCTTTTGAACAGACATAAAGGCCTGCGTTGGTGAGGTTCTCGTAGTAGTAATCACGGACGTTGTGCTTGCTATCGATCTTGATGATTTTTTCTTCGTCGTCAGTGACGAGGAGGTCGCTGTCGAATGGGTGTGAATTTGGATGTGCAAAAGCGGTCAACGAGGAACCCTTTTCTTTATGGAAACGGTGGAACCTCATCCAATCGACGTCGAGCATCAAATCACCAAAGCAAAGAATGAAATCATCTTTGATGATCTCTTTGGCAAAATATAATCCTCCCGCTGTGCCTAAAGGAGATTCCTCTTTTATGTATGAGATGCTGACCCCAAACTTCTTTCCGTCTCCGCAGTAGTCCGAGATGAGCTTCCCGTTTTTGGAGATGATTATGACTAAATCTTGGATGCCGCTTCTCTTAAGGCTTTCAATCTGCCATTCGATGATCGGCTTCCCGTTTAGTTCAACCATTACCTTTGGTAAATCACCGGTGATGGTCTTAAGTCTAGTGCCTGCTCCGCCTGCCTGTATTACTGCGTACATCGCTACTCCATGAAGATGATTGAGCATCCTGCCTGGTCAAGCTCAAACGGCATTTCTTTGAGGTTGGATAAGGCTTTTCTGACGGCCTCTTTCTTCTCGTCAGATTCGACGTAGAAGAGGAGGAATCCGCCTCCGCCAGCGCCAAGGAGCTTGCCTCCGCTTGCGCCAGCTTTCATGGCCTTTTCATATGCTTCGTCGATGAATGGGTTGGAAATTCCGTTGGCTAAAGACTTCTTGAGCTCCCAGCCTTCTTTGAGGATCGGTCCAAGGGCGTCGACGTTGTTGTTTTCGAACTCCGCCTTTAGGCGCTTTGTCATTTCACAAAGCTTTTTGGTGGCTTCGATCTTGTCTTCGTCGGTGGCAAGGTTCTTGGTTTCTTTGGCGAGGATGTTGTTCGCATCACGGACCTCGCCGGTATAGAACATCATGAGGTTCTTCTCAAGTTTGGCGAACGATTCTTTCTTCATGATGATCGGTTCGACTTTGACGAATCCGTCTGGGCAGAATTCGTAATAACGAAGACCGCCGAAAGCGGCAGCGAACTGATCCTGTTTTCCAATCGGGTTTCCAAGTTCGTTGATTTCTATCTCACAAGCTCTTTTGGCAACCTTGTAGGTTGAGGCGGCTTGCTCGTTCCAGGTATACATGAGTTTCAGAAGGGCAACGGTGAAAGAAGAGGATGAACCGAGACCGGTTCCCGAAGGGATGTCGGCCATAGAAGTAATTTCGATGCCTTTGTTTCCGAAGTCTTTCAAGACCTGTTTGAAAATGCGGTGTTCGACTTTTTCGACGTCTTCGACTATCTCGGTTTTCGAATACTTAAGAGTGATTGATTCTTTGTTGAAGGCAGGGTTGATAGCGAGGTAGCAATATTTCTTGATGGTGGTGGAAATAACGCAGCCACCGTATTTCTCATAGAAAGAAGGAATATCGCTTCCGCCGCCGCAGAAGCTAACCCTGAAAGGGGCGCGAGAGATGATCATGGTTCGTTGATCCTTTCTGAAAGCCTAAACATTTTACCACTTAAAAGTGGTCTTTCGTGCTAAAATCTTCGGGACGGAGAATCTTATATGAACGAACCATTGATTTTGACGATGGACTTTGGGACCCAAAGCGTCCGAGTCGCCCTTTTCGACAAACGTGGCTATATGGTTGCCATGAAGAAGAAAGACTACGACCAACCATACTTTTCGGTTAAACCAAACTGGGCCGAAAAAGACCCTCGCGAATATTACAAAGACCTTTGCTTGTGCACGAAGGAGCTTATCAAAGAAAACCCTTCCTCGGTCGGCAAAATTAAAGGCATAACTCTAACTTGCTTCCGTGATACAGCAGTCCTTTTGGACAGCGATATGAAGGTCATCAGACCAAGCGTCCTTTGGCTCGATCAAAGAAACGCAAAATGCGAAAAACCCCTGCCAAAACTGGCTCAATTCCTCTTTAAGCTCGTTGGAAAGACCGACACGATCAACTTCAACAGACGTAGATGCGTGGCCAATTGGATCCAAGAAAACGAGAAAGAAAATTGGGCAAAAGTTTATAAATATGTCCCTGTCTCAAGCTACATCCATTTCTTGTTGACGGGCGAACTCAAAGACTGCGCTTCAAACTGCGCGGGCCATTACCCAATCGATTTCAAAAACAAGAAGTGGTACAAGAAGCCAGAGAAGCACCTTACTGGTCAGATCTTTGGTTTAACAAGAGACGTTCTCCCAGAACTCGTTGGCGAAGGCGACGTCATCGGAAAGATCACAAAGAAAGCTGCCGAAGATTCAGGTATTCCTGAAGGCACGATTGTCTATGCCGCCGGTTCTGACAAATCTTGTGAGACCCTTGGTATGGGGGTCATCGATGAAACTCTTGGCGCTCTTAGCTATGGAACAGCCTCTTCTATTGAGACAACCACCGCGAAATATCACGAGTCAGAACCATTCCTTCCAGGATATCCTTCTGCCGCGAAAGGTTTCTATAACATGGACATCCAAGTCTATCGTGGCTATTGGATGATCAACTGGTTCATGAAAGAGATCGCCGGCAAAGAAAACGCCGAGGATCCAAAATCAATCACCTATTACAACGAACATCTTAACGATGTTCCTGCTGGTTGTGATGGCCTTGTTCTCCAGCCTTACTGGGGCCCAGGACTGTCCCGCCCATTAGCCAAGGGCGCGATCATCGGCTTTAGTGATTCAATCACCACTGAACACATCTATCGTTCTATCATCGAAGGTATTGCGTATGCTCTCCGTGAAGGTTTGGAACACTTCGAAAAAGTCCTTAAGCACAAGATACCTGAATTAAGGGTTTCTGGTGGCGGATCCGTGAGCGACGAAATCTGCCAAATCACCGCTGATGTATTTGGCAAACCAGTTAGCAGAGTCCAAACCAAGGAGAGTTCCTCTCTTGGTGCCGCTATCGCCGGCTTCATGTCGATTGGAGAATACAAAACCGTTGATGAAGCCGTTGAGAAGATGGTTCGTGTCAAAGACACGTTCCAGCCAAACAAAGAGAACACAAAGGTCTACGATTACCTTTATAAAGAAGTCTATTTGAAACTCTATCCAGCGTTAGCGAAAAACTACGCGAAGATTAAGCGTTTCAACAACGGAGATATAAAGTAATTACTTACGAATGAATTCGAAGAGAGCGCCTGGTTTGATCTCGCGCTCTTTTTCTTCGGCGGAAAGAAGTCTGTCGATGATGCCAACAACCAAGTCTAAGAAAAGACGGGCCTTAGCTTCGACATCACATTCAAGCATCTCGCCATTGGCGATAGCCTGATTTAACAAAGTTACGAGAGTCTTGAATGGGCTCTCGCCGTTAAGTGTCTTGATAGCGGTATAAGTCGTGTAATCGCGTGTCGCGTTAACTTTAAGGAAATAGAGCTGAGTCTTGTCAGCGTTATAGAGTCTTTCGTAATGGTCGCAGGCAACCTTTAATCCAGCAAGGCCACCAGCGGTGGTGGACATAATTCTTGGGAAAAGGGTCTCATTATAGTCCTCTCTTTGTAACTCAAAGAGGGCATTGAAGATATCTTCTTTTTTCTCGAAGTAGTGGTAAACCAAGCCATGGGAGCAGCCGCTTTCGGTTGAAATGGCATCAATGGTAACTTCATCAAAGCCTTTGATTGCGAAAAGCTTCAGTGTCTTAAGGAGGATCTTGGTCCTTCTTTTATCTCTGATAAGGGCGTTTTGCTGTGGTGTCCTTGGCATAAAAATCTCCCGCTTGAGGACTTTATGATATTTCAATATCGAAAACTGTCAATGAAAAATATTACAAATTATTTGCTAGCGGGCTCGGTTTCTTCCTTTTGAGGAACGGTGGCTTGTTTCTTAAGGGCCACTTTAGAAAGGAAGAAGAAGAGGGCTGCAAAGCCAACTAAGAGAACGACTCCAAGGACCCATTCCCATGGTTGCACGAGGGTGTATTTCCAAACGAGCGAGTCGTTGATCATGGATTGGTTCACATACATCGAGACAAGGGAACCAAGGATGAAACCGAAGACAGCAAGATAAGTGCCGTCGTGGTGCTTCGCAAGAAGACTCTTCATGAGTTTGCTTGTGAGGATGAAGCCAGCGACGATACCGACCAAAAGCGAAAGGGTAAGGAAGATGCCGCTGACGAGTCTATCTGAATTGTGGAGGATGGAATTCTCGCCAACGAAGATATGGACGCACGGATCATAGAGACCGGCAACGAAGAGAAGCATGGCGCCGCTGATGCCAGGGATGATGCAAGCCATCGCAGCGATGAACCCGGCAAAGAAAACGCCGATGTAGGTCCACCAATCTCCAGCGATGAAAGCAGCTTCGAAATTGCCCCATTGATTGAGCTTAGCGACTGCGCTCAAAATTCCAATACCCGCAGCAAAAACCGCACCAATTACAACAATGAGGACGGATTTGACGTTAGGTTTGACGCCTTTTAATTCTTTGGTGATGACCGGAAGAGAACCGATGATTAAGCCAGCGAAAAGGGAGATGATCGCGAATGGAGCGTAGTCCAATCCATAGGCAACTCCGAGCATGCAGATGACCGCGGACATGACCGCGCCGATGCCAAGAGGGATTAAAGAGATGAGACTCTTTTTGAATTCTTTTTTGAGGTTGGAGATGCCGGTGATGAGGCGATCATAAATGCCAACGATTAAACCCATTGTTCCTGCGCTGACACCAGGAATCATACCTAATCCAAGGGAGCCTCCCTTAAGGACATCTAAAAACCAATTCTTAATTTTCATTCTTCAATAATAGCTTCTTCGTTTTCTTTTATCCAATAAACCGTGATAAACTTTCATAGTTATGAAAACCCTTGTACTTTATCAAAGCAAAACTGGCAACACCGAGAAATATGCCAACGACATCGCTAAGAGAGTGAATGCGGATATCTTCCCTCTCAAGCGCTTCAAAGCTAAAAAACTATCCGAATATGACACCATCGTTTTTGGTGGTTGGGTCAAAGGCGGAAAGATTCAAGGAATCGATGAATTCCTTTCCAACTGGGAGCTCATGAAAGAGAAAGATGTCATCGTCTTCAGCGTCGGAATGAGCTTCGCTGACAAAGACACGAGAGCCCAGATGATCGACACCAATGTTCTCTACGACTACCACATGCGTTACTATCAATTCAGAGGATCCTTCGATTTCAATAAGCTCGGCCCAATTGAGAAGTTCATGATGAAGAAGGCTGTTGCCCAAATCACCAGCAACCCAGAACTCAATGCCAACCAGGCCGCTTTAGCCGGCATCCTCGAAAACCCAATCGAATTCTATGACCAAGAGAAAGTCGATCGCGTCGTTTCAGTGATCGAGACCTTGGCCTTGGAGAAAAAGTCATGAAATTGTTCGTTGGTTTAGGAAATCCAGGCAAACAATACGAAGGCACCCGTCACAACATGGGTTATATGGCCGTCGACAAATTCATGGAACTCGTCCATGCGGATTTTGATCGTTCCGGCTTCAAAGGCGTTTATGGCATAGTCAAAAACCCAGCCTTCGATGAGCCAATCATCGTCCTCAAACCAGAGACTTTCATGAACCTCTCCGGTGAGAGCGTTTCCGAATGTGTTTCCTTCTTCAAAATCGAACTTGAAGATATCGTTGTCGTCTATGACGACATGGCAATCGCCGAAGGACAAATCAGACTTCGTCTAGATGGTTCTAGCGGTGGCCACAAAGGAATCCAAAACATCATCGATAAGCTTGGCACATCCAAGATCAAGAGAATCAGAATTGGCATCGGCGAGCCACAGTACGACTCAATCGACTTTGTCCTTGGCAAACCGTCGAGCGAAAGCATGCCGCTTATCGAAGAGGCGACCGACAATGCCGCCAAAGCACTACGTGATATCGAGCTTCGTGGCTTCCAATACGCCATGAATTTATATAACTCGATCAAGAAAGAAGAACAGAAATAGGAGGTACTTACGGATTTATTTGAACGCCTAAAGGCACTCGATTTGACCACCCCCCTCTCGGACCGAAGGGGTCGTTTTGTCGTGGACGACACCATAGGTGCGGCCCTCTTAATCGCCTCTTTGTACAAGGAGAAAAAGGACAATTACGCAATCGTTGCCAAGAACCTCTACAGCGCTCAAAAGATCTATGAGTTCTTGTTGAACTTCTTCCCTGAAGACAAATTAATCTTCTTCCCTGCTGACGAGCTTCTAAGAGCAGAAGCCCTTTCCTCTTCGAAAGAGCTTATGGCCCAAAGGCTCTATGCGATGGAACAGTCTTTGGAATCTGAAGATTCGATTCTTATCGCCCACCCATCTTCTACAATGAGGTTCCTTCCTGACGCAGAAGAATTCGGGAAACACGTTTTCCATTTCAAAGTCGGAGACAGATATAACCTCGATGACCTTAGGAAGACTTTGACTGAAATGGGTTACCACAGGGTCAACAAGATCGACCAGACCCTTCAGTTTGCCTCGCGTGGCGACATCCTCGACATCTTCTCCGTTAACTATCCAAACCCAATCAGAATCGAATTCTTTGACGATGAGATTGAGTCCATCAAAAACTTCTCAATTCCTACACAATTATCAACAAATCCCCTGCAAAACGCAGATATTTTACCTGCAACAGACGTCTTCTTATCGAACGAGCAGATAGCGTCTTTCAAGGCCAGGATCGCTGAAGTTTTGTCTAGTGATGGGAAACATCTTTCTCCATCTTCTTTTGAAACGCTTACCAACAACGTTAACAGAGACATCGAGAACATTGAGGACAGGGTCTATAGCCCTCAGCTCTATAAGTATTTTGGGTTCGCGCTTGGTGAGAATTCGAACATCTTCTCTTACTTCAAACCTGCTTTGACCTATGTCGCCGACAAAGAAGCGTTCGAGTCATCTTGTGAATCGCTTCTTTTAGAAGCCCGCGGATATTATTCCGAGCTTCATGACGACCTTAGAATCCCAACTCACCTTGAGGAATATATTGAGCAGGACAAAGTCCTCCCAACGAAAGGAATCAGATACGGCAGCAAGTTTGCGATGAGCCCTGATGACTTCACTTTCCTCGTCAGGCACATCGTCTCCACAGGAACCGGAATCGCCGCAATGGTTTCGACGATCCAGTCTTATGTGAACACCAACGAAAAGGTGATTGTCGCTCTCGATCAGCCACAGCAAATTGATACTTTGAAATCGTTCTTAGATGACGAGAAAGTTTCATACGAAGATATAAAAGGCTTTGAATTGCCTGAAGGCAAATTAGGAATCAGCAAGACTTCTTTGAATGAAGGGTTTGAGATTCCTGCTATCGGAGTGGCGGTCCTTTCTTCTTCAGAACTCTTTGGCAAGAGGACGGCAACGACCAGATTCACCTCAAGGTTTATCGACGCTGCGATTCTTAAGAGCTCTGACGATCTCCGCCCAGGCGACTATGTCGTTCACGAATATAACGGCATCGGCCAGTTCCTCGAAGTAACAACGATGGAACAAGGAGGCACTCACACGGACTATCTCAAGATTGCCTATGCAAATAACGAGACCCTCTATGTTCCTTTGGAACAATTCCGTTTAGTTAGAAAATATTCGGCCCGTGAAGGTGCCGCTCCACGCTTATCGCATCTTTTCAGCGGAGACTGGGAAAAGAAGAAGGCCCACATCAAGGAAAGGGTCAATGACTTAGCCGAAAGGCTTCTAGCCTTGTATGGCTCAAGAGCCAAGAAAGAAGGCTTTGCCTTCCCACCAGACGAAGAGCTGCAAAAGAGCTTTGAGATGGAATTCCCATACGCTCTGACGCCAGACCAACAGAGGTCGGTTGATGAAATCAAAGGCGACATGGAAAAGAACGAAATCATGGATCGTCTTCTTTGCGGCGATGTTGGTTTTGGCAAAACGGAGATTGCCTTTAGAGCGGCCTTCAAAGCCATATCCGCCCACAAACAAGTAGCCCTTCTTTGCCCAACGACACTCCTAGCAAGACAGCACTATGAAGTCGCCCTCCAGAGGTTCGCAAGGTTTGGAATCAGAATCGCGGTTCTCTCCCGTTTGGTGCCGCCTTCAACCCAAAAAGAAGTCATTTCTGCCGTGGAAAATGGAAAAATTGACTTCGTTATTGGCACACATAGACTCCTTTCGAAAGAGATTGTTTTCAAGGATTTAGGACTCCTCATCGTCGACGAGGAACAACGTTTTGGCGTTGAACAAAAAGAGAAGATCAAAGAGCTCAAAGACACGGTTGATGTCCTTTCGCTTTCGGCAACCCCAATTCCAAGGACCCTTCAGATGTCTCTGACAGGAATCCGTCCTCTCTCACAGATCAACACGCCTCCAATGAACCGTATGCCTATCCAGACATACGTCACCCCATACAAAGAAGAGGTCATTCACGAACTCATCCAAAGAGAGCTTGGAAGACACGGACAAGTCTTCTACGTCTACAACAAAGTCTCTTCGATTTACGCAAAAGCCAACGAACTCTCCCGTGCTTTGCCTTTAGCAAAAATTGGCGTCATCCACGGAAAGATGGAGAAGGAAGAAGTCGAGGACGTCATGCAGAAGTACTACGACGGAGAACTCGACATCCTTGTTTGCACCTCAATTGTCGAAAACGGCATCGATGTTCCTAACGCGAACATGATCATCGTTGAGGAAGCAGACCATTTTGGTCTGTCTCAGCTTTATCAAATCAAGGGCCGTGTTGGAAGGGGAGACAGAATCGCTTACGCCTATTTGACCTACAAGCCTCACAAGTCCATGAGGGAAGACGCGGTAAAGAGACTCAAAGCCATCCAGGAATTCACCGAACTCGGAAGCGGTTATAAAATCGCCCAACGTGACCTCATGATCAGAGGCGCTGGCGACATCCTTGGCCCTGAACAAGCAGGCTTCATCGACACAATCGGTTTAGATTTATATCTAAAGATGCTCAGCGAAGCCATCGAAGAAAAGAAGACCGGCGTCCAAAAACCAGCCCCGAAAGCCAAGAATCTCTTCAAGATAGACGCTTATATTCCGAAGGACTACGCGATTAACAGCGACAAAATCGCCCTCTACCAAGAACTCGAAAACGCTAAAGACGAAGAAGAGCTTGATACGATTGCCAAGCATATGAGGGACATCTACGGAAAACTCCCAGATCAGGTCAGTCTCTTGGTCCTCAAGAAAAAAATCGATCTTTTGAGTGAAAAAGAAGAGTATTCCCGAGTAGAAGAAGGTGAGGGCTACCTAGACATCTATATGTCGGAAGCCTTCTCTCGCATAAGCGGAATCGGAGTCGACCTCTTTAACCTCTTGGTGCCGTATTTGGCCTTCCTCAAAGTCAACTTTGTTGAGAAGAAAGTTCATATACGTATGGCCAAAAGAAGAGACTGGATTCATGACCTTTATCGCCTGTTAGATGTGGTCGATCAACTTTATAGCCGCCGTAAGGCAGACTATAAGTGATACAATAAGTGTTATGAGAATCGACAAATACTTAAAAGTAACTCGACTTACGAAAAGGCGTGAGACGGCTAAAGAGTTATGCGATGATGGGGATGTCTTCATCAACGGCAAAACGGCGAAGCCGATGAGTGAAGTGTCGCTTGGAGACGAACTCGTCCTCTTGCTAGGCAAGCACAAGGTGACTGTCAAAGTCCTTGTCGTGAAGGAATTCGCAAGAAAAGACGAAGCCAAAGAAATGTACGAAATCATCAAAGATGAAATAATCAACCGAGGAGGAGAAGACAATGGTCAATCTGGATATTGATAAGAATGCTGTTTACGTTTTAGCGGGCAACACCGGCGCAGATTCAATGGCCCTTTCCCACATGCTCTTAGAGCAAGAGGCCAAATTTGTCATGTGCTTCGTCAATTACCACATCGGTCCTGAGTGGAACGACAACGAAGCTACCCTCCGCAAATACTGTGAAGAAAAAGGAATCCAGTTCGAAGCCCTTGATGCTGATCAGGTCAATCAGACTGGCAAAGACGCCAACTTCGAGAAATGGGCCCGCAAAGTCCGTTATGACTTTTTCGCCGAGGTTTATAAGAAGTACGACGCTGCCGCTCTCTTCCTTCCTCACACCGAAGACGACGTCATCGAAGGCTACCTCCTTGCAAAGCAAACCGGTGTCCGTGATTCCAAATTCGGACTCAACACCGTTGGCACTACAAGAGGCATGATCGTCAGAAGACCTTTGGTCCCATATTCCGAGGCTGACCTCAAAGAATACTGCGACCTCAACAACGTCCCATATAACAGAGACTTTGGCAACTACGCTCACGACCCATCCAGAAGCGCCATCAGACGTGAAGTGGTCGACAAGCTTAACGAAGCCGAACGTGATTTGTACATCACCGAGATCAAAAAGGCCAAAGATGAGCTCATCACCTTCTCAGCCAACATCAAGAAATCGGTGGACCGTGTTGACACCCTCAACATCCGCGAAATCATCGCTTTGAGTGAGGGCGAATTCGCCGACACGATCATCCGCTTCGTCAAAGCGAAAGCGAAGATAAGAATCAGAATTTCCCCGCAAACCCTCGCTGAATTTAGAAAAATGTGCCTCGATCCTCAGCCAAATATGTGCATGAAGATCGGCACCAACACCTTCCTTGTTAAGGAGTACGACGAGATCTCCATCGACAACGATGGCCTCGATCTCCCATACCATTACACCCTCCAGGAGCCATGCAAATTCTCTTGTGAGACCTTCGAGCTCGACTTCACCCAGGGCGCTGAGGACAGAGGCATCCACCTCGATGATTACCCTCTCACCATCAGAAGCGTTCTTCCGCAAGATGTTTGGCTCTATAACGGATATGCGGTCAACGCTAAGCGAATGCTTATCGCCGCCGGCATTTCCGAGAGGCTTCTCCACGTTTGGCCGGTCTTCCTCAACAAGCATGGCAAGATCGTTTACATCCCTCGCTACAAAAAAGGATTCAGCGAGTATCACAGCAGCTCGATGATCATCCATGTGAACGAAGAAGAGAAATAATCCAAGCAATTGTGTTGCCAAGAACACCCAAAGGGGTGTATCTTGCAACTTGATTTCCTATTGAAAGGAGAGACAACATGAAAGACGAAAACCAGAACCAAAAACGTAGTTTCTGGGGATACGCTGCCCCGTATTTATTCATTGCCGGGATCGTCATTTTGATCCTCGCGTTTGTTTTACCAAGACTCAGCTCCAACAACCAAGCTTGGAAAGTTGGCGAAATCGATGACAAGTTCGGCTATGTATTGCCAACCGACGAGAACGACGAAAGTGCGATCAACACCAAAGAGAAACAGTACTACATCTCAAGCTATACAGCTTCCAACCGCTACAACAGTGTCGTTTACGTCACCGCCCACGCTTTTGAAAAAGGCGAAAACGGTGTGACTGGCAACCACTTTGACTTCACCGTCACCATCAGCGGTGAGCAGTGGAACAACACCTTCACCGTCACAAACGCAACGAGTGGCAAGAACGTCACTCACTGGTCCTACGCTCAGATCTTCAGCTACAAGGTCAATGTTGAGTGGAACGGAGATGACGCCCTTGTTGAGAAATATGGCAAAGGCTCCATCACCGAAGGAGATGCTTACTATGTAAGCTGGTGGGAAACTTGGGGACCAACCATCCTCATCTACGGCGGGGCTTTCATCCTCGCGATCTTCCTCTTCGCCCGTCTCAACAGCTCTCTTAACAGCTCCAACCGTCAGGCTATGGATTTCAACAAATCCCCAGCCCGTCGTGAGAACCACTCAAAGACCCGTTTCGACGATGTCGCAGGCTGCGATGAAGAAAAGGCCGAAATGGTTGAGATGGTCGACTACCTCAAAGACCCAAAGAAATATTCCAAGTATGGCGCCAAGCTTCCAAAAGGCGTCCTTCTCATCGGTTCCCCAGGTACCGGTAAAACCCTTTTGGCGAAAGCCGTTGCTGGAGAAGCGGGCGTTCCGTTCTACAGCATCTCCGGTTCCGACTTCGTCGAAATGTTCGTCGGCGTTGGCGCAGGACGTGTCCGTGACCTCTTCAAGAAAGCCAAACAGACCGCTCCATGTATCGTCTTCATCGATGAAATCGATGCCGTTGGTCGTCAGCGTGGCGCTGGCTTAGGCGGCGGCAACGACGAACG
>JAFZUD010000172.1 GCA_017618495.1 Bacilli bacterium
CAAGATCCTCAAAAACCGCGAACTCATCCCTCAGGATGTCGTCGACAAAATCCTCAAGAGCGTCGACGGTGTCAAAGCTTTCTGCAACCAAGAAGCCGAGAAAGCCGACGAATACCATGAGAAGCTTGGCGACAGTAAAAAGAAGTGGACACCATACCAGACCATCGAGCAAAGAATCAGAAAAGGCGAGCAGATCGCCCCAACCCTCAGCAAAGAGAGACAAGAGATCCTCAACAAGATCGATCAGCTTGAAAGAGAGGGCCGCTTCGATGTTGATGTTGAGAACGATCCGCCATTCACCCACCTCATGCCAGGGGATGTCGATTACTTACGCAAGAAGTGGTCGAGCAAGCTCAAGACCTTCTGGGCGAATTACTATTCCAACCTCTATTTCAAACACCAGATCAAAAAAGGTCGCATCATCCTTGATGGCGTCACTGGCCTTCAGAACCTTAGAAGCGTCAAGAAAGGCGCGGTCATCACCGCCAATCATTTCTCGCCATACGACAGCATCCCGATTCATCTCATCTGCAAGAAGTACGCGAGAAACAAGAAGCTTTTCAAAATCATCAGGGAAGGCAACTACACGATGCCAGGCCTTTACGGCTTCTTCCTTAGAAACTGCTACACCATGCCTCTTGCCACGAACCCGACCGTCCTTAGGGAATTCCTTAAATCGGTCGACACCGTCTTAACAAAAGGCAACCTCCTCCTCATCTACCCAGAGCAGTCGATGTGGTGGAATTACCGCAAACCAAAACCTCTTAAGAAAGGTGCTTTCGTCTTCGCGGCGAAGAATAACGTCCCGATCATCCCAACCTTCATCACCATGCGCGATACCGAGCAAGTCGATGAGAATGGCGCTTTCATCCAAGCCTATACCCTCCACATCCTTGAACCTATCTATCCTGACGTCTTCCTTAGCCAGGCTGAGAACGTCATGATGATGATGAAGGCCAACGAGGAAGCCTGGAAAGACGTCTACGAGAGAACCTACGGCACGAAACTCACTTACCTAACCGAGAAATAAGATGCTTCTATATTCGATCATCATCCTCATCTGTTCGGCGATAACCATCACGCTAAACATCTTCCTTAACCCGCAGTTCCAAGATATGCCTTGGCTCTACGCGGTTTTGGTCCTCGCTTTCGTCGTTGGCGCGGTCCTTATCGACGCTCTTGTCGCCATCATCATCAGGAAACTCCCTGAGAAATGGTTCCAAAAAGACAAAGGCATCTTCAAAACCAGCGACGCCGAGATGAAGTTCTTCCGTTTCCTCAAGGTCCAGAAGTGGAAGAACCATGTCCCTGAACTTGGCTCATTCACCGGCTTCCATAAGAACAAGGTGGCTAGCCCCTTCGACAACGAATACATCGGACGCTTCATCTTGGAAGCAAGGTATGGCGTCGCCATCCACGTCTGGAGCGTCCCTGCCTCGTTCCTCTTGATCCTCTGTGACTTTGGAATGTATACGGGAAGTTCCAACATCTGGCTAACGATCGCTTTGCCTGTCGCGGTGATCAACGCTATCTTGATCGTCCTTCCTGCCTTCGTCCTGAAGTTCAATCTCCCAAGACTCATCGCCATCTACAACAACAACGTCATCCTCGAAAAGCGCAAAGAAGAGGAACAAAAATAGAAAAATCCGCTGCAAAAAGCGGGTTTTTTCTTTATGTAACCGCTATTATGTTTGAATTGAAAAAGTAGGACATATAATCAAATTGATATAAATGGAGATATCAAAAATGAAACCTATCAAAGAAGGAAAAGTCAGAGAGATCTACGATAACGGCGATACCTTAATCATGGTCGCGACTGACCGCATCAGCTGTTTTGACGTCATCTTACATAACGTCGTCACGGGCAAAGGCAAAGTCTTAACCCAAATCTCAAAGTTCTGGTTTGATTACACAAGCGACATCTGCAAGAACCACATGGTCAGCTGCGATGTCAAAGACATGCCTGAATTCTTCCAAAACGACAAATACGAAGGAAGAACGATGATGTGCAAGAAGCTCACCATGCTTCCTATCGAATGCATCGTCCGTGGCTACATCACCGGAAGCGGCTGGGCCAGCTATCAGAAAAACGGCACGGTCTGCGGCATCACCCTTCCAAAAGGTTTAGTGGAATCCGATAAGCTTCCTGAACCGATCTACACCCCATCCACCAAAGCGGAGATCGGCGATCACGACGAGAACATCTCCTTCGAAAGATCGGTTGAGGTCCTTGAAAAGGAATTCCCAGGCAAAGGCCTTGAATACGCGACCAAATTAAAGGAATACACCATCGCCCTCTATAAGAAATGCGCTGACTACGCCCTCACAAAAGGCATCATCATCGCCGACACCAAATTCGAATTCGGCCTTGATGAGAATGGCGAAGTCGTCGTCGCTGATGAGATGCTTACCCCAGATTCATCGAGATTCTGGCCTCTTGAAGGATATGAAAGAGGAAAGAGCCAGCCATCCTTCGATAAGCAATTCGCCAGAGATTGGCTTAAGTCCAATGAACATGACTGGACCCTTCCAGAAGAGGTCGTCGAGAAGACCATCGCTAAATATCTCCAAGGTTACGAACTCTTAACCGGCAAGCCTCTCAAATAACAAAATCGCAAATGAAAAGACCCGTATGATTACGGGCCTTTTTTATTACTTATTCTCTGCCATCCCAGCAGTAGGTGCAGATCTTTTCAGGATCCATCTCAACAGCTTCTTTGAGATCATCGAGCCTCATGTAGCGAAGAGAAGTGAAGTTAAGCTTTTTGCGGATGCACTCGACCATGTTGGCATATTCTTTGCTATCAGGGTTGAGATACTTCTTGATCGTCTCTGGCTCAACGTTTCCTTCAAGTTCCATGATGGCGCGCCTTGCGATTAGCTCCATCTCGCTAGTGGAAGCGGAGAAGTTAAGGTATTTGCAGCCATAAAGGATTGGAGGGCAGGAGGAGCGGACATGAACCTCAGCGGCGCCGGACTTATAAAGGAATTCCGTCGTCTCTCTCATCTGGGTGCCTCTGACGATTGAGTCATCGATGAGAAGAAGCTTCTTGCCATCGATCAAATCGTGGATTGGGATGAGCTTCATGTGGGCGATGAGATTACGTTTGGTCTGAATCGTCGGCATGAATGAACGAGGCCAAGTAGGGGTATATTTGACGAATGGCCTTTGGAATGGGATGCCTGAGGCGTTTGAGTAGCCGATCGCGGCTCCAAGGCCGGAATCAGGGACGCCGGCAACGGAATCGGGTTTGACGTTATCGCGTTTGGCGATGAATTCGCCGCACTTGCATCTTAGTTTCTCGACTGTCAGTCCCTCGTAGACGGTTGACGGATAGCCATAGTAGATCCAAAGGAAGGTGCAGATTCGCATCTTGTTCCCTGGTTCGACTAGAGTCCTAAGGCCTGTGTCAGCGTTGATGACCGCAATCTCGCCTGGGCCAAGATTCTTATAAGCCGTATATCCTAAATTGATGAAGGCAAACGATTCAAAAGAAACGCAATATGCGTCGTCTTTTTTGCCGATGACGACAGGGGTTCTGCCATATTTGTCTCTTGAGCAGTAGATGCCCTTCTCATTGAGAAGGATGACGGTCATTGATCCTTCAATGACTTCTTGGACGTATTGCAAACCTTCGATGAGGTTTTTCTTTTGGTTGATGATGCTGGCGATGAGCTCGGTGCTATTGATATCGCCAGTTGAGGTTTCGAGGAAGTGGGCGTTGTTGGTGAGGAATCTCTCTTCGAGCTCTTTGGCGTTGTTGATTTTGCCAACGCATGTGATGGCGTAGGTGCCGTGGTTAGATCTCACGACGAGAGGCTGGGAATCGAAATCGGAAATGCATCCGATGCCCATGTTGCCTTTCATCTCCGCGGCTTCTTTTTCGAATTTGGTTCTGAAAGGTGAGTTCTCAATCTTATGGATTGCTTTGTTGATTTTGCCATCTTTCCAAACGGCCAAACCCGCTCTCCTAGTACCTAAATGTGAGTGGTAGTCGACCCCGTAGAAAAGGTCAAACACACAGTCGCTTTTGCCGACAACTCCGAAAAATCCGCCCATAGATGTTCCTTCTTATCTTGTGCTTCCTGCACTTTCTCATTTTATAGGGAGGAAAAAGAGGGGATAAAGATAAAAGCGCTTTCATCAAAAAAATATTTTTTTCAGGTTTTCGAGAGGGTGTTTCTTAGACTATCATTTATACGACAAAAGCCCCAAAAGAGTGGAAGAAGGAGCCTATCATGAAAGCTATCATTTCAGTCGTTGGCAAAGATACGGTCGGTATTTTAGCCGCTGTCGCAACCAAATGCGCAGAATACAAAGTCAACATCCAAGACGTCAACCAGACCATCATCGATGAGCTCTTCACTATGTACATGGTCGTCAGCATCGATAACCTGACGATCGATTTCACTTCCTTCGTTGATGAGATCCACAAAGTGGGTGAGGAGAAGAATCTCAAGATCGAATGCATGCATGAAGACATCTTCAACCTCATGCACAAAATCTAATTGGTGAGAAAAATGATCAACAATAGAGACGAGATTATTGAGACCATACGCATGATCGAGGAAGAGAACCTCGACGTGAGAACCATCACGATGGGCATTTCGCTTGTCGACTGCATCGATAACGACATCCATAAGTCATGCGAGAAGGTCTACAACAAAATCTATAGATATGCGAAAGACCTCGTGAAAGTCGGAAACGAGATCTCCAAGAAATACGGTATCCCGATCGTCAACAAGCGCGTTTCGGTCACTCCGATCTCCATCCTTGTCGGCGTATCCGGGGGAGATCCAGTCTTATACGCGAAAACCTTAGATAAAGTTGCCAAAGACATCGGCATCGATTTCATTGGCGGTTATAGCGCCCTCGTCCAAAAGGGCTTCGCTCCTGGCGACAAAGAACTCATCGATTCGATTCCTAGGGCCTTAAACGAGACATCATACGTCTGCTCTTCGGTCAACGTTGGCTCAACCCGTGCCGGCATCAATCTCGACGCCGTCAAAATCATGGGCCAAAAAGTCCTCGAAGCAGCGGAATTATCCAAAGATAGAGAATGCATCGCCGCCTCCAAGATGGTTGTTTTCTGCAACGCAGTAGAGGATAACCCATTCATGGCCGGCGCCTTCCATGGCATTGGCGAAGCCGATTGCGTCATCAATGTCGGCGTCAGCGGCCCAGGCGCAGTCCGCGCAGCCGTTGCCAAATGTCCAAAAGACGCTTCGATCTCCGAGATTGCCGACGTCATCAAAAAGACCGCCTTCAAAGTCACGAGAATGGGTCAGTTAGTCGGTGTTGAAGCATCAAAGATGCTCGGTGTCGAATTCGGCATCGTCGACCTTTCCCTTGCCCCAACCCCAGCGATTGGCGATTCTGTCGCCCACATCTTGGA
>JAFZUD010000173.1 GCA_017618495.1 Bacilli bacterium
ACTTCTCACAGAATAACTACGTCATCAGGCATGACGCGAATAACAAACCTATCTCCATCTATGTCATGGATGGCGATGAGTACGTCTACGCCAAAGAGAACTTAGGCAAGATGACGATCCGTGTCGACTACTACGATTACTTCGCCTTCCATAACGGTTTCGAAGCAAGATATCTCTTCGGTTCCAATGGATCGGGCCAAGACATCTTCTACCGTCTTGCCCTTGGTGCGAGATTCTCTCTCCTCCTTGGCGTTGGCATTTCCATCATCAACTTCCTCATCGGCCTCATCTGGGGTGCGGTTTCCGGATACTATGGTGGAACCGCTGACCTCATCATGGAGCGTGTCACCGACATCATCTCCTGTGTCCCGTCGATCATCATCCTGACGATTTGTTCGATTCAGTTCACGAATAACGCCGACCTCCGTAGTGCGGTTGGTTCGGGAGGCATCATCGTACTAGCCTTCTTAGTCGCCTTCGTTTACTCAGGATGGATAGGCGTGGCAGGAACGACCCGTATGCAGTTCTATCGTTTCAAGGGCCAGGAATACGTCCTTGCCTCAAGAACCTTAGGCGCGAAGGATCCTCGACTCATCTTCAGGCACATCCTTCCAAACGCGGCAGGCACCCTTGTCACATCAAGCGTCCTTATGATCCCAGGCGTCATCTTCGGAGAGTCTTCACTTTCCTACCTTGGCATCATCAACTTCACCACGAGCGGCCTTTGCTCCGTCGGTTCCCTTCTCAACGAAGGTCAGTTAGCCGGCCTCAGCGAGCATCCGCATATGCTCTTCTTCCCGTGCCTTGTCATCTCCTTGCTTATGATCTGTTTCAACTTATTCGGCAACGGATTACGTGACGCATTCAACACAACCTTAAGAGGAAGCGAGGACTAAGTTATGAAGAAAACAGTTATGAATAACGAGAAAATCCTCGAAGTCAAAGACCTTAGGATCTCTTTCAGAACAGATTCCGGCACCGTCAAAGCGGTCCGTGGCATCTCTTTCCCTTTATATAAAGGAAGGACGATGGCCATCGTCGGTGAGTCTGGCTCTGGCAAGTCAGTCACCTCTAAGGCCATCCTAGGCATCCTCGCCAACAACAAGATCGTCGAAGACGGTCAGATCATCTATGATGGCAAAGACCTCCTCAAGATCTCCGAAGAGGAATTCACCAAGCTTAGAGGCGTCAAGATCTCGATGATCTTCCAAGACCCTCTTAGCTCCCTCAATCCAATCATGATCGTCGGTAAGCAGCTTACCGAGGCCATGGTTTTGAAGCATAAAGCCGACGTCAAAGAGGCGAAGAAAGACTTGAAGAAAGTCAATGCCGCCTTGGCTAAGGCCGACGCCGAAAGCGTCAAGCAGCTCGTCGAACTCGCCAAGAAAGACTTCAATAAGGCTTCCTTGGAGGGGTATAAAGATCTCTTCTACAAGGCCAGCAAACTCTCCGTCGAGGAACGCTTGCTCGCCATCGATAAGCTTCTCCCGGAACTCGAGTCCGCGAAGAACGCGAATTTCGCCGACGAAAAGGAATTCTCTCTTTTAATCAAGCACCTCTTGGGCCTAAAGAAGACCTTAAAGGAATGCACTTTGTCTATCTCCAACGAGGCCGATAACGACGTCGAGGTCTTCCCAAGCGTCCTTAAATACATCGAGACCTCCATCAAAGAGGCCGCGAAGCAGATCGGCATCAATCGTTGGAAACTTTACTATTACGAGAACGGTTATTTTAGACCATCTTCAAAGGACTTAACGAAACTTAATGATTTCTATAAATCCGATATCTCTTTATCGGGAGCGGATGCTTATCCAGCCCCGAGC
>JAFZUD010000174.1 GCA_017618495.1 Bacilli bacterium
CCCAGAGCCACAGCTCACCCCATTTGAGAGGAAACTCCGTGAGCTACGCGCCGAAAAAGCGACGCCTCTTCCTGATTACACATTCCCAAGCCTTGATCTCCTCAAGACTTATTCCAACGACCAAAATGCCGAGCAAATCCAGAAGGATTGCCAAAATACGGTTAACGTCATCAACCAGACGTTCGCTAACCTAAGCGTAGGCGCGCAGGCTGTTGGCTTTACCGTCGGCCCGTCCGTCACCCGTTACGATATCCAGCCTGACACCGGCGTTTCCGTCTCATCCATCGGCCGTTACATGAAAGATATTTCCATGCGCCTTAACGGCGTGGCCGTCCGTTTTGAGGAAGTCGTCAGAGGAAAAGACACCTCCGGTTTGGAAATCGCTAACCTCAAAACTACCATCGTCTCTCTCAAAGAGATGATCGAAAGCATGCCAACCGATCCATCCGCGAACATGTATGTTCCTTTCGGTATGAACATCTCTGGCGAATGCATCTGCTCAGACTTAAGCAAATTCCCTCACCTTCTTGTCTCAGGTACGACCGGTTCAGGTAAATCCATCTTCATGCACGGTCTCATCATGTCCCTCTTCATGAGAAATAGGCCTGAGGATTGCAAGATCGTCCTCGTCGATCCAAAGCGTGTCGAGATGTCTAAGTACAAAGATCTTCCTCACCTTCTTTGCCCAATCATCAAAGAGCCAAGCGAGGCTAAGGTCTGCATGGACAAACTCATCGAGGAAATGGAACGCCGCTACAGATTATTCGAGTTAGCGGAAGTCCGTGACATCCGTGCTTTCAACTCTTCCTATGCTCCAAAGAACGGCCTTAAGAAACTGCCATTCATCTCCGTATTCATCGATGAATACGCCGACCTTTCTGATACCTGCAAGAACATCGGCGAAGCGGTGGTCCGTTTAGCTCAAAAAGCCCGTGCCGCTGGCATCCACCTTGTCATCGCCACCCAACGTCCAAGCGTCCAGGTCATCACCGGCGTCATCAAAGCGAACATCCCTGTCCGTGTCGCTCTCTCTATGTCTAGCGCAATCGACTCCCAGACAATCATCGGTCAGGGCGGTGCCGAAGACCTCGTCGGTCATGGTGACATGCTTATCGATTGCTCGCTCATTACGAGAAACGGCTTAACCCGTGCCCAGGGCTGCCTTGTTGATGATGGCGAAATCGAGAAAGTCGTCTCCTTCATCAATAGCCAAGGCTTAGGCACCATGTATGATGAAAACTTCCTTGACCTCGTTGACCATGAGGCCGAAGCGAAAGCGGCTGAAGCGGCAATGCCAACCGTTTCTAGAGCCGAGCTCAAAGCCCAATCCGATGAGGATTTCTATAACATAGTCAAAGAGCAAGTCATGGCCACCGAATACACCTCAATTTCCAAAATTCAGCGACAAGTCGGCGTCGGATTCCCTCGTGCAGGCAAATTATTCGCGATGCTTCAGGCTGATGGAATCGTCGCCATGGCACCAGATAGTCCTAGCTCCTCAAAGGGCTGCAAAGTCCTTGTCCATGCCCCAAACGAACTAGAGGACATCAAACTCGGATCGGATAACTAATGAGAATCGGAACGGATATGGTTGAGATAGCCCGAATCAAAGATCCGGACCGTCTTGCGAAGAAAATACTTTCCTCTAAGGAAATGGAATATTACGAAGCCCGCACCAACAAAGCTGAGTGCGTCGCGGGTTTCTTCGCCGCCAAAGAAGCCTTCATGAAAGCGACAGGCAAGGGTTTAGCCTTAGCCCCGATGAACGAAGTGGAAGTCCTCCACGAAGAAGAAGGCGCCCCATATATCCTTTTCAAAGGCAAAACCTATAGCGTTTCCATCAGCGATGACGGTGGTTTTGCTCTTGCCACGGCTTTATACGAATGAAAGAGCTATTTATATCGGCAAAACTGATTGAGGAAGACGTCATACGTCTTTCCCCAGCAATAGAGGATCCCCATATTTCCCTCCTTATCGACCATAAGGATGTTTTGAAACTCCATGGCACAAAAGGAAGGAACTACGTCGATTTCCATCTGACCAAGCCTCTTCTATTAGGCCATAGTTATTTCTTGCTTGTCCCTTCCTTTGGAAGAGTACCTCTCGACGTCAAAGACGCGATCTCGTTCAAGAACTTTGATGAGGAATATTACTTCGATGGTGAGCTTGGTGCGATGTATAGAAAGACCCAGACAACTTTTAGGCTCTGGGCTCCTTTAGCATCGAAAGTCGTCCTCAAACTCAAAAAGAAAGGCGATGAGTTCTTCTTAAACATCGATATGTTTAGAAGAGAGAAAGGCGTCTATGAGATCGTTGTCAAAGGTGACCTCGACGAAGCTGAGTACCTTTACGAAGTCACGAATAACGAAATCGCTCTAGAGAGCATCGATCCATACGCGAAAGGCTCGATGGCGGACGCCAAATCCAGCGTCGTCCTTAATCTCGAAAAACTCTCAGTCAAAAAGGAAAGGGCGAACCTTCCTCTCATCGACAATTACACCGATGCGATCATCTATGAAGGTCATGTCAGAGACATGACGAGCGACCTTCATTCGACCATCGTAAACAAAGGAAAATATTTAGGTCTCATCGAAGAAAACAGAAAGACTGAAAAAGGTCATCGTGCTGGTTTCGATTACTTCGCGAGCCTTGGTTTCACCCATCTTCAGCTTCTCCCAATCAACGATGTCGCGACCATTGATGAACTCCATCCGGAGAATTCTTATAACTGGGGTTATGACCCGGCCCAATATTTCGTCCCAGAGGGTTCTTATTCCTCAAATCCTAATGACCCTAAAGCAAGGGTTATTGAGGCCCAGATGATGATCGAGGCTTTCCATAAGAAAGGCATCAGGGTCAATCTCGATGTGGTCTATAACCATGTCTACGATTACCTCAATTCTTCTTTCGAGAAAATCGTCCCTGGCTATTACTTCAGGAAGCACAAGAACGGCAAACTCCAGAACACTTCCTATTGCGGCAATGACCTCGCTAGCGAAAAGAAAATGGTCCACAAACTCATCGTCGATTCGGCGAAGTGGTGGATCGATTACTACGATGTCGATGGCTTCCGTTTCGACCTTATGGGCATAATCGACGTGGAAACTGTCAGGGAAATCGCGAAATATGGCAGATCCAAAGACCCGTCCTTCATGACTTATGGAGAGGGTTGGAATATGGGCTGCGAGACCCATCACAAACTCGCAAACATGGGGAACGCCTCGATCCTCCCAGAATTCGCTTTCTTCAATGACTCATACCGCGAAAGCGTGAAGGCCTATATCGCCGGGGACATGGCCGCCAAAGACCATTTCCTTTATAGCTTATTCGGTTCCTCCCAAGAATGGAGTGGCCGTCTCCCGATGTTCAAGCACCCAACCCAGACCATCAACTATGTTGAGTGCCATGATAACCGCACATACTTCGATTACCTTGAGACAAGAGGGATCAAGAGTTCCAAAGAGAAAGAGGCCAGATGCAAATTAGCCCTTGCCGCAGTGGCTTTCTCCTTTGGCATCCCGTTCTTCCACATGGGTCAGGAAATCGGCCAAAGCAAGTTCGGAAACGAGAACTCCTACAAGGCCGGAGACACCATAAATAAATTTTCCTATGTACTTTTAGACTCCAAGAACATGGAGGCCAATTTCTTCCGAGATTTACTGAGTTTTCGGTCCGCCTTTAAATCACTAAAATCGCCTGATTTTTCAAAAATCGCACCACATGTTGATGTAAAAGAAATAGGTGGAGGCGCTATTCTCGTAGTGCTACACGACGAGAAGTCATTCTACCCGCTCAAAGACATCTCGATATTCCTCAATCCTACTAACGAGGCAATCAACTATTCGTTCGAGAAAGAAGTCACCCTCCTCTTCACTGGTGGAGGAAAGGCTATAGGAACGAATACGAAGCTCAACAACGTCTTAGTACC
>JAFZUD010000175.1 GCA_017618495.1 Bacilli bacterium
AAAGCACGCTTTTTATCGGTTTTTAGAAAGAATTTTTGGTCAAAGTACAAAAAGTAAGAAGTCGTCGCAACAAAAAGAACTATTTTCTTTTTGAGGCAAAGAAGTCCTTAAGAAGAGCGTCGCACTCCTCTTTTAGGATGTCGCCATAGACGAGAGGCCTCTCGTGGCTGCATGGCGAATCAAAGACGAAATAGTTAGAAACGATCGCGCCATCTTTCTCGTCTCTAGAACCAAAAACAACCTTAGAAACGCGGCTTTGAAGAATCGCACCAGAACACATAAGGCATGGTTCTAATGTTACGTATAATGTGGCGCCGTCTAATCTCCAATTGCCCAAAGTCTTTTCAGCGTCTTTGATGGCCTCAATTTCGGCGTGGGAAGATATATCAAATTTGGATTCGCGTTTGTTAAAGCCTTTGCCGATGATTTTGTCGTTCAAAACTACAACGGCGCCAACTGGAATTTCTCCAGCAAAACCTGCTTCTTTTGCAAGTTCGTAGGCAATTTTCATGTAATCCAAATCAGTCATATAAGAGGATAAAACCACCGCACAGGGGACCCTAACTTATGGCTGCTACCTTCCGGTCCTGACCAGGTTCGAGAGGCTCTCCTCGCGATGGCTCATATATTATAGGGAAGGAGAGACATATAAAAAAGAGGGACCTTTTTAGGCCCCTCGTTTTGTTTTGTCTTTATTTCTTAATAGGTTTAAGGACAGAGATGCCGCCCATGAATGGACGGAGAACCTCAGGAATGACAACCGAACCGTCAGCCTGCTGGTTCTGCTCAAGGAGAGCTGGGAAGATTCGGGAAGTGGCCAAGCCGGAACCGTTAAGGGTGTGGCAGAAGTGCATCTTGCCTTCCTTATCCTTATATCTGATCATGCCGCGTCTGGCCTGGTAATCTCTGGCGTTAGAGACGCTCGAGACTTCCTTATAGATCTTCATGGACGGGATCCAAACCTCGATATCATAGGTTCTGGCCATGGAGTGGGAGCAATCGCCAGCGGCGAGTTTGTCGAGCTGGTAGCAAAGGCCAAGCCCTTCAACTAAGGCCTGGGCTTTCTTGACGAGCTCATCAAAGGCTTTATCGGAGCCATCATCGGTGGTGTATTGGACCATTTCAACTTTGTTGAACTGGTAGCCACGGATCATGCCTCTTTCTTCGGTACGATAGGAGCCAGCTTCCTTACGGTAGCATGGGGTGTAAGCGAAATATTTCTTTGGAAGGTCGTCTTCAGAGAGAACTTCGTCTCTATGAAGGTTCACAAGAGCGGTCTCGGCGGTTGGAAGAATGAACTTCTTTGGTTCGGTACCTTCAAGCCAGAAGACATCTTCTTTGAATTTTGGGAACTGGCCGGCGGTGTAGCCGCTTTGTTCGTTAAGGATGTGTGGCGGAAGGATCATCTCATAGCCATCGGCAAGGTGGCAAGAGATGAAGTAGTTAACAAGGGCCCACTCTAAGCGAGCGCCTAAGTTGGTGTAGACCCAGGTGCCGGTGCCAGAGATCTTGGCGCCTCTCTTATAGTCGATTAAGCCAAGGGATTCGGCGAGTTCGACGTGATCTTTTGGGGTGAAGCCATCGAAGGTTGGTTCTTTTCCAAAGTGATAGAAAGGTTTGTTGTTCTCTTTTCCGCCAGCGACTAAATCGTCATCTGGAAGGTTTGGAAGGACTTCGATCTGGGCTTTGATTTCCTTTTCGATTCCATCAAGCTCGGTCTCTTTGTCTTTGTTCTCGGCAGCGAGGGCTTTGACCTTAGCGAATAAGGCTTGGACGTCTCCGCCTTCTTTCTTAACTTGAGGGACAGATTTGGATAAACGGTTCTGTTCGGCTTTGTTGGCCTCAACTTCTTTTAGAAGTTCCCTTCTTTTGACGAACATCTTAAGAAGCGGTTCTGGATCAAAGTCCCAGAGCTTCTTTTTAAGAGCCTCTTTGACATACTCAGGCTTGCTTTCGATAAGCTTGGCATCAATCATTTTTGATTTTCCTCCGTCTTTTTTATTAAGGACTCATACAGTCCTTTGAGTTTTTCTCCTAAGACGCTTAGGGAATTCTCCCTAGCCATCTTGTACCCCTGCATTATAATCGCGTTGTCTTTCGAAATGGACAACGAGTCGATGATTTTTGCGGCTTCCGTCACGTCGGCTGGGGCGTAGCAGTTGATTCCGCCTTGAAGAATGCCGCTTCCTCTTGTTTTTCCTATGTGAATAATTGGGGCTTTGGCAGCCATCGCTTCGAGCTCTTCGACGGGTTGCGATATCGCTTCCCCGTATTCAACGAAGCAGACCGCTCCGCTGATGCCACTGCGGTAAACGTCGTCTTCCGTAACCCCGCAGAAACGGAGGTTGCTCGGCGATTGTTTGTTGAGCTTTTTGAGTCCTCCTTCGCCGATTTTACTCGTTGAGCCAAAGAAGAAGAAAATCATATTTGGCGTGAGTTCTGCAAGGATTTTTGCTTTTTCGATGGACTTTTTGTCATCTAAATCGCCCACCGACATCGCGTACTTCGCGTCCTTTGGAAGCTTGAAGTATCTTGGGAAGATCTGAGCCTCAATTGGGTCGAGTTCCTCAAACCTAGCGAGGTTGACGCCAGGAGGAAGGACCTCGATGTTTTGGCTCTGGAATCCACATTGGAACAAAAGGTTTTTGGCTGAGAGGCTTGGTACCAGAATCAGATCGGCGTCATTAAGCATCTTAAGCGACTTTTGCGGGAGGCTATAGAAATTCTCCGGACTCCTTTCTAAGTAACGACAGAAAGGGTCGCTTTCGGCATATAAGGCACTGACGACAACCGGGTAGCCTTCAGCTTTTGCTTCGTGCGCTTTCGCCTCGTCGATAGGCGATAAGAAATGACAGACATCAGGTTCGGCGAAGATGCTTTCAACCCACTTGATGTTGTTGAGTTCGAGCGCGCCTTTGATGCTTTTTCTAAGACGCGTCCCCTCAAATATGTCATTTCGCGCCCCAGGGACGAAGCGCACTAAGATTTTCATGTTTATTCGACTTGGTCTGGAGTTGGGTTATTCTCTGGAACGACCTCTTCAGCGGTCTCCTCGGCTGGAACCTCTTCCTCAAGATCGGCCTCATCAACGTGAGGAACGATGGCGAAGGAAGCGACTTTGTTGCCCTTGTCGAGGTTGATGATCTTAACACCAACGGTGTTACGACCAGCGATATGGATCTGGGATAATGGCGTTCTGATAACGATGCCTTTGTTGGTGATGACCATAAGGTCTTCGTCACCATGAATGCAACGCATGCCGGTAAGTTCGCCATTCTTGACGTTGGTCTTGAGAGTTAAGACACCCTTAGCGCCTCTAGAGGTGCGGCGGTAGCCGTCATAGTGGCGGGTGGTTCCGTCTTCTTGTGGGACTTCGGTCTCTTCAGCGTAGCTGATCTTTCCGTAACCGAGAGTGGTTAAGACAAGGATTTTGTCGCCTTCGAGAGAGGTGGTGGCATCAACAAGGTGGGAGCCATCTTTGAGGTCCATGCCGGTGACGCCGGCTGCGCTTCTGCCCATCGCGCGAACTTGATCTTCGCTGAAGGAGCAAACTTTACCGTTGCTGGAAGCAAGGCCAATAACAGCGTGGCCATCGGTCTTTTTGACACAGAGGAGTTCATCGCCATCTCTGAGGGTAAGAGCCTTCTTACCGTTGCTATGGATGGATTCGAACTCAGCCATGGTGGTTCTCTTGACGACGCCGTGGACGGTAACGAAGAAGAGGTAGTTCTCGGCGCCGTACTCGTCAGCTGGGACGATGGCGACGACCTTCTCTTCCTGGTCGAGGTTAAGGAGGTTGATGGCTGGCATGCCTTTGGAGTCTCTGGCTCCGTCTGGGATCATGTAGCCACGCATTCTGTAGACCTTACCGAAGGATGTGAAGAACATGATGTCGGTGTGGGTCTTGGTGTGGAGCATCAAGTGGACGGTGTCGCCGCTGGTGGTGGTTAAGCCCTTAACGCCACGGCCGCCTCTGTTCTGGGTGCGGAAGGTCTGGTCGTTCATTCTCTTGACGTAGCCGTTCTTGGTGAGAACAACGATGATGTCTTCCTGTGGAAGGAGATCTTCGTTCTCGATTGAAGCGGCTTCATCGGAGATTTGAGTCATACGTTCATCGCCGAAACGATCGCGGATCTGCAAGAGTTCTTCGATCATGAGGTCGATGATGTTCTTCTTGTCGCTAAGCAAGAAGTTGTAGTGTTCGATGTTCTTGACGAGTTCGGCGTGCTCGGCTTGGAGTTTCTCTTGCTCTAAGCCTTGGAGACGACGGAGAGTCATGGCTAAGATAGCGTCGATCTGAGGTTTGGATAATCCAAATTTCTCCGACAATTTCGCACTGGATTCTTCATCGGTCTTGCTGCCACGGATGATGTGGATGACCTCGTCGATGTTGTCGTGGGCGAGGATCAAACCGACAACGATATGGTCTCTGTCGCTGTCTCTCTTGAGAAGGAATTTGGTTCTTCTGGTGAGGACGTCGATCTGGAATTCGTTATATCTCTCGATGAGTTCTTTCATCGAAAGGATCTTTGGTTCGCCGTTGACTAAGCAAAGGTTGATGACACCATAGGTGATCTGCATTGAGGTGTGCTTGAGAAGGTTGTTGGCAACGACCTCTGGGATGAAGTCTTTCTTGACCTCGATGACGACACGGGTGCCTTCTTTGTTGGATTCATCTCTGGTATCAGAGATGCCGTCGATGACTTTATCACGGGCAAGGGTGGCCATGTTTTCGATCATGGCGGCCTTGTTTACCTGATATGGGGTCTCGGTGATGATGATGCGGGATCTGCCACCGTTAGTTTCCTCGGTGTGGAACTTGGAACGGATGGCAACGGTGCCAGTGCCGGTGGTGAAGTAGTCGGCGATGCCTTTTCTGCCAAGGATGACGCCGCCAGTTGGGAAGTCAGGACCGTAGATGTAGTTCTGCATGAGCTCAAGAGGGGTGATCTCTGGGGTGCGGGCAACGGCGATACAGGCGTTGATGGCCTCAGTAAGGTTGTGGGTTGGCATGTTGGTGGCCATACCGACAGCGATACCTTCGGAACCGTTGACTAAGAGGTTAGGGAAGCGGCTTGGGAGGACGGATGGTTCTTGTTCGGTGCCATCGTAGTTGCCGACAAAGTCGACGGTGTCCTTATCAAGATCGCGGACCATTTCGACCGCAAGGCGGTTCATTCTGGCCTCGGTGTAACGCATAGCAGCGGCTTCGTCGCCATCGATGGAACCGAAGTTACCATGACCATCGACAAGGGTGTAACGCATCGCGAATGGCTGAGCCATACGGACGAGGGTGCCATAAAGGGCGGAGTCGCCGTGTGGGTGATATTTACCCATGACGTCACCAACGATACGAGCGCTCTTCTTATATGGTTTGCCAGGCTGCATGCCTGATTCGTTCATGCCATAGATGATACGTCTTTGAACTGGCTTCAAACCGTCTCTGACATCAGGAATAGCACGAGCTTCGATGACGGACATTGAGTAGGAGAGGAATGCCGTCTGGACTTCGTTTGTGATTTCTCTGTCAATGAGACCTGCGGTGATGCCGGCTACGATGCCAGGGGCTTCAACCGACTCATTGGCTTCGCCTTCAACTTCTTCGTTTTCGGCGTCTAATTTCATTTCTTCGTCTGCCATAATCGTTTCCTTTCTCCATTAAATATCCAGGTTCTGCACGAATTTTGCGTTTTTGATGATGAATTCGCGACGTGGCTCAACATCGTCTCCCATGAGATCGGTGAAGGCTTTGTCAGCCATAGCGGCATCATCGATGGTGATGCGGATCATCTTACGTGCAGCCGGGTCCATGGTGGTCTCCCAAAGCTGTTGGGCGTCCATTTCGCCAAGACCTTTGTAACGCTGGAATGGGTAACCGGCTTTGAGCTGAAGCCCTTTCTTGAGCTGCTCAAGCTGGTCATCGTTATAGGCGTAGTAGGCTTGGCCTTTGTATTCGACTTTATAGAGCGGTGGCTGAGCAATATAAACATAGCCGCCGTCGATAAGAGGTTTCATGAAGCGGTAGAAGAAGGTCAAAAGAAGGATTCTGATGTGATCGCCGTCGACATCAGCATCGGTCATGATGACGATCTTGTGATATCTGATCTTGCTGACATCGAATTGTTCGCGGATGCCAGCGCCGATAGCGGTGATCATATTACCGATTTCAGCGTTCTTGAAGATTCTCTCTTCGGTCGCTTTCTCGACGTTAAGGATCTTACCTCTCAAAGGCAAGATAGCCTGGGTCTTTCTGTCTCTGCCGACCTTAGCGGAGCCGCCTGCCGAGTTACCCTCAACGATGTAGAGCTCGCATTCTTCTGGGACGCGGCTAGAGCAATCGGCAAGTTTGCCAGGAAGGGTGGTGATGCCAAGAGCGGTCTTTCTTGTTGCCTCACGGGCAGCCTGCGCGGCCACACGGCCTTTGGCAGCGATGCGGACCTTGGCGATGATGGCTTTGGCCTGATCTGGATGCTCGAGAAGGTATTGTTCGAATTGCTCAGAGACGACAGCGTTGACGATTGGTCTGACTTCGCTGTTTCCGAGTTTGGTCTTGGTTTGTCCTTCGTATTGTGGGTTTGGATGCTTGACCGAGATGACGCAGGTAAGACCTTCGCGGCAGTCTTCGGTGGTGAAGTTGTTTTCTTTCTCCTCAAGGAGTTTGAACTTTCTGGCGTAGTTGTTGATGACTTTGCTCAAAGCTTTGTTGAAGCCATCGACGTGGGTGCCGCCTTCTTTGGTGGAGATGTTGTTGCAGAAGGAATAAACGCCGTCGTTGCTGTAGTAGTCGGTCCATTGCATGGAGACTTCAGCGTAGATGATCTCTTTGGTAACGCCATCGAGAAGGGTGACTTCCTCAGCGCCGTGCGCGTAAATAACGTCGGCGTTGATGGTATTCTTTCCTTGGTTAATGAAGGAAACGTACTCTTTAATACCGCCATTGAACTGGAAAGTCTCGCTCATTGGGATATCAGGGCGTTTGTCGGTTAAGGTGATTTTGACGCCACCGTTTAAGAAAGCCATCTGACGGAGGTGGTTCTTGATGGTTTCGTAGTTATAAGTGGTGGTCTCGGTGAAAATGTCGGCGTCTGGTTTGAAGTGGACGGTTGTGCCGTGTTCTTCTTCCTTGCAGGTTCCGATTTTCTTTAAGTGCTCGACGATCTTGCCACCGTCGACGAATTTGACGTAGTAGATACCACCGGCTTTGCGAACGGTGACTTCGCAGAGAGTGGAAAGGGCGTTGACGACCGAAGCGCCGACACCATGTAAACCGCCAGAGACTTTGTAGCCTCCGCCTTCGCCGAACTTACCGCCGGCGTGAAGGATGGTATAAGCGGTTTCGACGCCAGATAAACCTGATTTGGCGACGATATCGACTGGAATACCACGTCCGTTATCGCTAACTGTGATGGAATTATCTTTTTCAATGTAGACCTGAATGTCATCGCAATATCCCGCAAGGGCTTCATCGATCGCGTTGTCGACGATTTCCCAGACGAGGTGGTGGAGACCGGCTGCTGCGGTGGTGGCGATGTACATGCCAGGACGCTTTCTGACAGCTTCAAGTCCTTCGAGAACCTGGATGTTTTCCGCTGTGTAGTTCTCGTCCGCTTTGACTAAGCCTTTTTCGTCGATGTCGTTTTCCCTTTTATACTGGAAACGATCTTCTTCGGCTATCTCTGAAGCGGTTTGGTCGGCTTGTGGCTGCTCAGGAGCGGCTTCAAGCTTCTTTTCTTCTTCGTTTACCATTCTGTTACCTCCTTATGGCTTTGTTTTCGGAAACCTCAATCACCGAGGCTCCCTCTATGTTTGCTCTCGTCGCGGTCACAAACACTTGGTTAAGGTGTTTGGTGATGAGACTAGAGAGTCTTTTCGTGTGTTCGGCGTCTAGTTCGCTATAGACGTCGTCGAGAACGACGATCGGTCGTTTCTCTTTGTCTTCGATTAGGAAGAACGGTGCGATCTTGAGGGCGATGGCCGCCAGACGGTTTTCGCCTTGGCTTCCATATAAGGCGATGTCTTGCCCATCGAGCATCAGGGAGAAGTCCTCTCGATGGATGCCGATTGAGGTGGATTTGTGAATGATGTCACTATCCAGAGATCGCTTATAGGCTTTCGCTGCCTCTTCTTTCCACGCCGATTCATTCCTGATGAACGGCTTATAAACGACGAGAAGGCGTCTATCGTGCCCGTAGAGTTCGCTCGCGAGGTCGGATAGAACTTTATTCAAGTCGTCTGTATAAAGTCGTCTGTAGCGACTTATTGGCTCGCTGACGGCAATGAGCTCGTCGGTGAGAACCTGGATGAGGGTGGAGTCGACTTTCTCAGCTTTGAGGGCCGCGTTCCTTTCGAGAAGGAGGCGGTTGTATTTGCCGATGAGGTTGAAGTAGTCGAGGGACTTCTTTGAGAGGCTCGTATCTAGGAATGACCTTCTATCACTCGGCGAGCCTTTGAATATGAGCACGTCTTCCGGGGAGAAGAGGGTCACATTCACGAGTTTGGATAGCTCACTCAGCTTGCGCGCGGGCTTGCCGTTAATTGAGATCTTTCTTCCTTTTCCGAGGATGAATATCTCAATTTCCCTTTTGAGCCCATTTTCCTCTACCTTCGCTTTGATGGAGGCGTGATCCTCGCCGTACCTGATTAAGGCCTGGCATTCATTCGTTCTCCAACTCTTGGCAAGGCTGAGGTAGTAAATGGCTTCCGCAAGGTTTGTTTTGCCAGAGCCGTTTGTGCCTTGGATGACCGTCAGATTGTTTTCGAGGTTGAGGTTCAGCGATCCGTAGTTCCGGAAGTTCCTGAGCTCAAGATGCGTGACTCTCATTTTTGAACAATTCTGAATAGGCCTTCTGGGAGCAAGACTTCATCCCCGTTGCGGAGCTTTCTGCCGCGGCGGTTATCGGACTCTCCGTTAACCTTGACCTCATGGGTTGCGAGATAAGCTTTAGCTTCCCCTCCCTGTGAGATAATGTCCGCGAGCTTCAAAAACTGCCCTAAGGTTATGAATTCTGTCGTTATGGCTATTTCTGACGCGTTTTTTGGCACAATTTCACCTCTTATATACTTTACTACAAAGTAGTAAAAAAGGGAATGCTTGATTTCATTCCCTTTTCGATGGTTTTTGAGAGGTTTTTATCTCGTTCTTCTTGGAGTGACGAGTTCGATGATGGAATCGTCTTTTGGATCAACGATGACGAAAGTTTTTCCCTCACCAACGAACTTGAGGACGACATCCTCGGAACCGAGGGCGCGGACCGCCTGGGAAACATATAAAGCGTTGAAGGCAATCTCAAGTCTCTCACCGGTATAAAGGATGATGGAGAGTTTTTCGGAGCCACTGCCATTCTGGTCGCCGGAGGAAGAAATCTCGACGCCGTCGTTGGTCATGAGAAGTTTGACGACCGCGGCGCTGTCGGTGGAAAGAACGGAAACACGGTCAATGGAATTCAAAAGCTGAGCAGCATTAACCTGAAGTGAATAGTTGAAATCCTGTGGGACGATGGATTTGGAGATTGGGTAGTCGCCAGCGATCAAACGGGTTGAAACGGTGGTGTTGCCAAAGGAGAGAATCATCTTCTCGCCGGTGGAGCAGATCTCGACTTCGTAATTGTTATCGAAAAGTTTGACGATGTCGTTGATTGTTTTAGCGGAGACATTCGCGAAGAATCTCACAGATTCGTCAATTTGGACGGATTTTCTGGAGAGACGGGCGCTATCAGTAGCGGTGGCAGTGAATAATCCACCTTCAGCTTTAAGGTTGATGGCGGTGAGGATTGGACGGGTGTCTTTATCCAAAGCAGCGAAAGCAGTCTGTTCAATGATTTTGGTTAGATCGGTGCATGGAATGGAGAAGACGGTGCCGGTTTTCTCAAGATCTATATCTGGGTATTCATCAGCGGCGACGCATGGGAGTTTGAAGGTGGTATTTCCATCATCAACCTTGGCGACACTTTCATCGATGATATCCAAAGAGAGCTCATCGCCTTCCATCTTTCTGACGATTTCGGTTAATGAACGGGCGGTGATTAAGGAGGAACCTAAGCTGTAGTTTCTGATGATCTCTTTTTCATTGAGTTTAAGAGGAACTCTAGTGAAGACTGTGACATCACCATTGGATGCGGTGATTTCCAAACCGATGTTGGTCATCTCCATTTTGAAGCAAAGAAGCAAAGGGTTAGCGTTTTTGGCTCCGATACCGCGTCCAGCGATAAGCAAACCTTTTAGGAATTGTTCTTTATCAATCGTGAATCTCATTTGCGTGTCCTCCGATTATTCATTTCTTTTTCGTAATATTTTATTAATAGTAAGTGGTTGTGGAAATGTGGATATCT
>JAFZUD010000019.1 GCA_017618495.1 Bacilli bacterium
CAAGCCATTCGAGATGGCTGTCAAAGAAGACAAGGCCCGCGGCATCATGTCCTCCTTCAACCGTATCGGAACCAAGTGGACCGGCGGCGACTACCGTCTCCTTACCACCGTCCTCCGCAATGAGTGGGGATTTGTTGGCTCCGTCATCTGCGACTTCCACGTCAACGATTACATGTCGAACAAGCAAATGTGCTACGCTGGCGGCGACCTCAACCTCAACGGCGCTAAGCCATGGTCCAGACCAGACGAGGAAAGCGAGGGCGATGTCACCGTTCTCCGCCGTGCCGCCCATAACCTTCTCTATTGTGTCGTCAATTCCAACATCATGACACGTGAGATCACCGGTTACTTCCCACCAGTTTGGCAGACCGCCCTCTGGATTGGCGAAGGCGTCATCGGCGCTGGCATGATCGTCTGGGGCGTCCTCATCTTCATCCCGTTCATCAAAGGCCTTAAGACCAAAGAAGAACCAAAAGAAGAAGAGGCTCCAGCAGCCTAATAGCCTCATAAAAACTAGGACCGACTAACCTCGGTCCTTTTTTCTTGTCTCTTTTTTGAAAATCTTCAGCAAATCCTGCGTCGATTCAATTAATTTTGACCCCTCTTTTTTATGTGGGAAAAGGGTGGTGGTTAAGTTAAAATAAACTCGTCTATTTTCTCAATAAAAAAGCGTCGTTTTCACTTAATAAGGTGTATATGAAAACAGCCCTGGTCATCCCTATCTACCAACCATGTGACAAAGCTTTGCCGTTTTTAAGCACGATCGATCCTTCTTCCTTTGAGAAGATCGTTGTGGTGGATGATGGCTCTGGTGAGAAATACAAACCTATCTTCGATGATATTGCGAAGTTAGATAACTTTGTTGTCCTTTCTTATCCTGAGAACCACGGAAAGGGATACGCTTTAAAGACGGGTTTCAAATATGTGAGGGATGAGCTTCCTGAGGTCAAAGGAATCGTCACCGCGGATGGTGATGGCCAGCACACCTTGGAAGACATATTAAGAGTCAGAGACGAACTATCCGCGAAAGAGAACATGCTCGTTCTCGGCGTCCGTGATTTTAGTAGTCCCGATTGCCCAAAAAGAAACCGTTTCGGAAATAGGTTCTCTAGCAGATATTTCAAACTATCGACCGGCGTCAAAGTAACCGATACCCAGACTGGCCTACGCGGAATCCCATATAACCTCTTTGAATTATCAATCGGAACGATAGGGGACCGTTACGAATACGAATTCAATTTCCTTAGCGACGCCGTCAAAGCCGCAGGTCTTTCCCAAATCACCATCAAGACCATCTATGATGACAACGCCAATTCGCATTTCCATCCAATCAAAGATAGCCTTAGGGTCTATAAGGTCCCTCTTCTATATGTCTTGGTAGCCATAACGAGCTTCCTCATCGATTTCGGACTCTTCGCCCTCATTTCGCATTTCGGTCCAACCGAGCTTCCGATGATGATCCTCGTCCCATATATCGGCGCCAGGCTCGTAAGCGGCCCATATAACTTCCTGATGAACAATTTCATAGTATTTCCAGGGAAAGAGGGTTTTGGCCGTAAACTAGGCCGTTACGCCATCGTATTCGTGATAAATATGTGTATTGGCTTAGGACTCCTATACCTCTTTGACTATGTTTTCCCAGAGAACTTCGGTTTGACCCTACTCAAACTCTTCGTAGAGGCTATAATCTTCATAGTCAATTTCTTCGTTAGCAAGATATTCATCTTTGCTAAGAAGAACCGCAAGAAAGAAAAAGGTAATCAGATATGAAGAAGAAGCCCCTCATAATCGTAGGTATCGCATATGCGGTGGCAATCGCCAGCCTTGCGACTACCAACCTTTTGCATAATTTCTTCGGAATCAATGGCATTGCCGAGCATAAGATCGACGATGATCCTTTCAGCAGCTTCGATGTTTCGACCCCATCATCCTCGGCTCCATCTAGCTCTACGCCTAAAGGCAGCAGCACACCTGAGACGAGCAGCAGCGCCCCATCCACCAGCATCGAGACAAGGGAAACCAATAACAACCCTAGCCCATATCAAACAACCGAGACCATCTTCACGAGATATCACTATCAAGACTACGATCCTAATGGCGAGTGTCAGGATAGCAGGGGATACAACGTCTCTTTCTACACCCTTGAGATAAAGATCAAGAAAATCACCGATTTCAGAACCAATCAGGTCACTGACGCGAATGGCTACCCAGGCGATAATTGCCTAGCGACCGTCTATAACCAAATCAAAGATGTTGAGAAGAAATATAACGTCACCGTTAAGGGCGCGATCAACGGCGATAGCTCCTATAACAACCTCGACCACCGTCTAGGCTATGTTTTAAGGAACGGACAATTGCTCCGCTCACAATATAGAACCGGAAACGATTCCGTCTTCGAAGACCTCGTCCTTTGGAACGATGGAACCATGTCTATCTACACTGAGCCTGGATTCACTGGAACCGTTAGGAGTCCTGCTCTTCCAACCTATTCGACCGACTACCTAACCCATAACAAGGCCTGGCAGGTCTGGACCTTTGGTCCACCCCTCATCCATAACGGCGTCATCACCGTTGATGAAGACGAAGATGTCGCAAGCCCTCATCAGGCTGGCAATCAGCGTACCGCTATCGGCTATCTTGGCCCATATCACTACATGTTCTTCGTCAGCCAAGGAAGAAACGTCGGCAAGAACGACGGCTTCTCCCTTCACGATATCGCCACAAGGCTTTATGCGAGAGGCTGCACCCTCGCTTATAACCTCGACGGCGGAGATTCGAGCACTTTCTATTGCTTAGACTCCACAGGCACCCCGAAGAGATACCCAACCCAGAAAACCCCTCGCGCATTAGGAGACATGCTTTATGTGGTTGACGCCTAAAAGAAAGATAGGATTAAGGCAATCGATCATTTGGGCAGGCGTCCTCGTTCTTACGATTGCTTTCAAAGAGATCTATTTCTATAACTCCCACGGAGTCTATAGCGACTACATCGGTTTCATTTGGGTCTCGCCACTCATCCTGTTGGCGGTTTATCTCCTCTTAGCCCTTCTCCTCCAAATCGATTTCGGAGAATGGGGAAGGCTCGGACTCAATGCCGGGGTAGGAACCCTCATCGTCTATCAGGCCATCAAAGGCGTCTATGAGATCGCTAGGGTTGAGCCTGAGAACTCAATCGATGTCCGCTGGGCTCCATTCTTCCTTGTCATGGCTATCATCTGCATGACGGCAGGGGCAGTCCTCTCCATCATCTACATCGTCAAATCAAAGAAAAACGAAAGCGAACAAAAAGAAACCCTCTAGGCAAATCTAGAGGGCTTTTTCTTAAAGATATAGGGTTTTTGCAAGGGATTTTAGGTTTTCTTCTTTCAAAATCTCAAGCAAATCATCAATCGATTTGATTTCTTTTTCTTTTAAGAGGAAGTGAAGGGCGTTCACGACTTCATCGCTTACGGTCATCGCGTCTTTGTAGTCGTCATCGCTTGTGTGATGGAGCTCTTCCTCAGCGAGAATGATGAGGGCTTTTCTGATGAGGATCAGCATCGATGGCTCAATCCAATAATCGAATGTTGAGGAAGGGTATCTCTCTTCGAATTTGTTGAGCTTGAGATAGAGAGGAAGCCCATCAATCGCGAAGTGCCATAAATCAGCGAACATATAATCGAACGGAGAAGCCTTCTCCATATATTCAATCGCGTCTCCCTCAACTATCTCGATCTTCTCTTTGTGAGGGAAGAAGGGGAGTATGTTCTCTTTGAAGAGCTTAATGACGCGAGGGTCTTTCTCGATGACGGTCACTTTGCTCACCTCATCTTTGAGATGAACCATGTAGGCGAAATAGCCTAAGCCAAGCCCAAGGGTGATGACTTTGCCTTTGGCTTTGCCAATCGCTTCCTTCATGGTGTTTATCTCGTGAGGAGTTACGCTCATCCAGATACGCTCTTTCTCAAGGAGAGCGAGGAATTCGAAAGGCTTATCGAAATAACCAAATGGAGTTGTTTCTTCGTAGAATCTTCCTTTGACGATCATCTCGTCATAGACGAAGCTGATGTGCGAAGGCTTCTTAAGGTAGTCTAATCTGAAAGAACCGTCTTTCTTCGCCTTAGGTCTAACGTTAACGAAGTAGGGGTTCTCTTTATATTCTTTTGGGCTAAGTCTCTTGATCGGATAAGGGAGAGTGCATTCTTCCGCTTTCTCTTCGCCATTGAGGAGGATGTTATAAAACATCGCGGCCGCTTCGTTGTCGTCCATGGTCGAAACGAGTTTCTTGAACTCATTGCGGTCTTTTTCGGAGAAAGTGATCTTCATACGAAGATTTTATGATTTCTTTCCTCATCCATAAAGCCTAGAATTGCGTTGATGAGAAAGTCCAAAGTCATCTTGACCAACATGTGCATGCTCTACCGCGAAGACGGGAGCTTTTTGGTCATCGACAGAAAGAAACAGGATTGGCCAGGCATCAATTTTCCTGGCGGCCATGTTGAGGATGAGGAATCCATTCCTGAAAGCGTCATCCGCGAGATGAAAGAAGAGACCGGATACGACCTCCGCTCCGTCGAGGAATGCGGTTACTTCGAATGGAACGTCCCTAAAGAGGGAGTGAGGCATCTTTGCATTCTTTTCCGGAGCAAAGACTTCTCTGGAAATATGCATTCTTCTAAAGAAGGGGAACTATTCTGGATCAAGGAAGAGGACCTAAAAGGAAAAGCCCTCTCGCTTGATTTCGATAAGGTCCTCGAAGTCTGCAAGAAGGGCTTATAACGGTAACGGTACTCCGCCGATGCTCATAATGATTATGAGTAGGAGTGCGCCAACGATCTGATGGATGACATAGATGAAGAGGGTATGCCTTCCAACAAAGGCGATCGGTCTTCCCCAAGTGGTGTTGAACCAGGATGGGAGAAGGCTCTTTTTCTTTCTGTAGACGGTCTTGCCGACGCTTGCGCCAGCGAATACCGCCGTGGTTACTAGCAACGGTGAGAAATAATCGTCGCCATGCCTCTTCATGCCGATGAGGAGTTGGCCCATCTCAGTGAAGAATTCTTCAGCGGTCTTGAATGGAGGCCTGATGCTTGTGAGCGACTTATGTCCGCCATAGGTGAAGTGGATGGCGATTCCAGCAAGCGCGGTCAAGACGATGAACGCGATTAATGTATGCCACCATTTTGGGAAGAAGTGGTCGAATATCGAATAGATGAGGATGCCGATGCTGAGCGCATGGAGGATGCCGCACCAGATATGCATATCGAAGACATCGATGAGGTCGCTTAGGAGCTCCAAGACCATGCTAAGCATATTGGCGACAACGAAAATCTGAACGCCTCTTTTCATGTTGTTCTTTGACAAGGTGCAGGATAGGCCAGCCAAGAACATGAACATGCCAGCCCAGAAGACCTCAAGGCAGTGGAGGTTCGTATTGCCATTCAGCAATTGCTGATCCCAGAAATCAAGGACTGACGAACCTTGAGGTTGGGTGATGGAACAGAAAATGAAACGGCAGAATCTTGCGAATGGGACATACCACTCAGGTTCTTGGCCGAGTTTGATGTCATAGAAGTCTTTCGGTCCGTAACCGAAGGTGTAGCAGAAATGGAGGGCGACCATCAAAACGATGGCGACACCCCTAAGGAAATCGACCTCAAAGATCCTCCCTCTCTTTTCTTTTGGATGGGAGATAGCTCTTGCAGGGGCTAAGACTTTATCCATTTTCTGTCTCGTCCTTTTTCTCTAGTTTGACGAATTTGGAAAAGAAGTTTGCTAAGAAGGAGAAGAGGGCTCCGATGAAGGCGCCGAAGCAGACATCGCTTAAGTAGTGGTGGCCATCGCTCATTCTTCCAAGCATGGTGATAAGGAGCCATAAA
>JAFZUD010000176.1 GCA_017618495.1 Bacilli bacterium
CAAAGAGGCAAGACTCTTATAGAGATTCTTCCTCTTTTTTCTTTTAAGAACATATAATATCCCCATGGCTTACATCCGTAATGTTTTATCATCACTTAGGAAAGCGGACCTCGACTTCGCCCTCATCGACGAAGGAGACAGAATCGCTGTCGGAGTCTCTGGGGGAAAAGATTCCCTTTGCCTCTTAAAGGCCCTTTCCATTTATACCCTTTATTCAAAGAAGAAATTCACCGTCCACCCAATCTTCCTCGACCTTGGTTTTGACTTCGATAGAAATGAGATCAAAAAGCTCGAAAAGTTTGCGGAAGAATGTGGCACAAAACTCTCTGTGGTTGACAGTAAATTCGTCTATGAGATTTTGCAGGCTCACAAGAAACCTGATGGCCATCTTCCTTGCTCGATTTGTTCGCGCATGAAGAAAGCCGCGATCAACGCCGAAGCAAAAAGACTCCACTGCAACAAAGTCGCATTTGCTCACCATAATGAAGACTCTGTCGAAACTTTGTTCATGAATATGCTTCATGGAGGAAGGGTTGCCACCTTCGATCCGAAGATGCCTTTGGAGAGAGCGGGAGTCACTTTCATCAGACCTCTCATCTATTGTCATGAGTGGTATCTCAGCAGAATGGCGAAGGAAGAAAACCTTCCTATCGTTGACACAAATTGCCCTGCCAATAAGCATACCGAAAGAGAAGTCACAAAAGACTTCGTCAAGAAACTCTACAAAGAGTATCCGGAAAGCGTCATGAACTTCCGTAATCTCTTAAGCAATTACGAATCCCATAACCTCTATTTCCCTAACATCGAATACGTTCACGAGAAGAATCCTTCCTTGTCGCTTCGCCCAATCATCCTCCCAGAGGACATGAGAGGAACCAAGATCGCGACCAAAAAGAAGAAGGAAGGCGAAGTCGATTACCTTGCCTTATGGGACCATAAGAGGGTTGGTGAGATATCCTATCTCCATCTTAGCGCCCACAAAGTCCTCCTCTTTAATGTCTCAGGCGAGAAAAAGAAGCTTAAGTTAGCCATTCCGTTCCTCATGGAGAAGATCGCCGAGAGGGTCAATCCTGTCCACTTCTACATGTACGGCAACAAAGACTTGGCCTTAAGTATGGGTTTCAAAGAAGTCGCATTGGAAGGCAGAAAATCCCCTGCTTACATGATCACAATCAAAAAATAAGCGGGTTTTGTAAGAGATTTCAGAAAAAGAAAAGCAGCGAGCTAATTGCCCGCTGCTCTTTTTGCAATGTGATTAATTACTTGGTTGGAAGAGGAGTTCTGGTGCTATTTGGAACCCATCTGTTCTCAAGGTAGTTAACACGTTTGGCAAGCCAGCTAAGGGTCTCGGCCTGAGCGTCTTTGCGTTCGTTGACGTTGACGAATGGCTTTCTGAGCTCACCGGAGTTGACGCCATCACCGTTGAAGTAGCTGCCGACGTTGTTGTCAGAAGCCTGGGTGGTTGTCCACTTGGTGAAGTTCTTGGCGTACTCGGCATCGTAGTACTTATAGAAGGTTCTGGCTAAGGACATCATCTTCTCGAAGGTCTGGTTGGTTCTGACGGTGTTCCACTTTGGAATTACGTAGTCATTCATGAACCAGCTCATCTTGCCGAGGAGTTGGAGCCACATATTGGCGGTTCTATCCATGAAGTATGGATCGTAGGACTGTCCGCCCCATCCGCTATTGCCATTGGCCTGGTCTGGTTTCTCAAGGAAGTTTCTTCTGTTACCGAAGTTACTGTCGAAATCCCATGGGTTGTCGAATCTTAACTTCTTATCGCCGGTGGCGGAGTTGTCGAAGGACATGTAGAAGGAAGAATAACCGACATCTGGCGGTAAGCAGACGGCGTTGATGATGAAGCCTTCGGCCCAAGCGTTGCAGTCGAAATGCTTTTCGATGGCCTGTCTAACGGTTGTGCCAGCTGGGGCAGAGACCATCTGGTTGCTGTCATTGATGTCTTTGGCGGAATTGTTCTTGGAACCTTCGGCTAAGACTTTGAAGAGAGCCTGAAGTCTGTTCTTGATCCAAGTGACCTGGGCGCTGTTGGAAGCGTTGGTCTGCTGGTTGGTGCCGGCTGTGCTGTCGGTGATGTCAGAGTTCAAGGTGTAGGTCTTGACGATACCTAAGCCAGAGTTGGCTAAGCAGCTCTCGATGTTGTAGCTGGAAGAAGTGAAGTAATTGCCGTAGTCGATTTCGAAGGTTGGGTCACCGTCGGCGCCTTTCTGGGCTTCGTTGCGGGCATAGTAGTCGAGCTCGAAGTTGTAGCCGATAGCGGTCGTGGTGATCGGGACGGTGGTTTCCTCACCGGTCTCTGGATCGATGACATCCTCTTCTGGTTCTGGGAGGTTGATACGGCCATCTTTGACTTCTTTGGCTTCGGCGAGCATGTACATTCCCCAGTAAGTGTTATTGAGATAGACGGATACTGGAGTGTAGTCGGTGCTCCAAACCTTGGAATCATCGGCGATGACGCCTTTGGAGAGCTCTAAGCCTAAAGCACTTCTGGAGATGGTGGTGTCCTTAGCGTCGGCTAAGAGGACCCACTTCTTGAACTTCTTGTTGCCATTGAGGCCAAGCATCGACTGTTTCTTGTCGAACTTGATCTGGAAGCCTTTCTTATCGAAGCCAGCGGTCTGGTTGCCTCTGACCTTCATAGTGGCGGCAAGGTTCTTGGTGGTGTTGTAATCGCCAGCGTTGGTGATAGTGATGTTGCCGGAGACGGTTGGTCTAGTAACGTCGTTGCTTCTAGCAGCGGTCGCGAAGTTGGCGTTTGGATCGGTGGTATCAAAAGTGAATCTGATCTCTGGGAGAACGGCGTGGGTGCTGTCCATCTGTTCATAACCGCAGGTCGAGCAGGTTCTGTATTTGACATTGGAATTAGCGAAACGATCGTCGTTAAGCTTGGTGCCTAAGTTCTCAGTGGTCCATTCACCGAATGAATGGTTGGCGGCATCTTTCTTCTCGCCACATCCGGAGCAAACATGATAGTGCTGGTTGTTGTCAGCGGACCATTCGGTTTCCCAGCTATGGGTGTGAGCGGATGAGGAGGCTTTGCTTGAGCTTGAGGCCTTGCTCGAGGTCTTCGAGGAAGCGGCGATGCTTGTGACTGAAGAGGCTGCGGTTGAAGCCAATGATGATGTGGATGGGGATGAGGTGTCCTCGGTTGATCCTTGTGAGGCAGCGCTGCTGCTTCCTCCATCATTGACACAGCTAACGGTCATCAATGGGAAGGCAAGGATGGTCAGGACCTTGAAAAACTTCTTCATGAAAAACATTCCTTTCTTGAGGGGTTAATCAAAATGATCTTTCTCTCATTATCATTAAGATGTTTCTTGCGAGTTTTATTGTACACGATTTAAAAAACAATATAAACTGAAGTCTTTTCAATCAAGAAAAAAGGCCATACGGCCTTATTTCTTTGTAAAGATTTTTATTTACTTTCTTTTTCTTTGTGAGCCTTCTCGATCTGCTCTTCTTCTCTTTTGAGGGCGGCGTTGATGCGTTCCTCTTTATAGAAGATGTCATCGAGATAGAAAGTGAGCTCAGGGACTTTGCGGAGGTCCATCTTCTTCGCTAGGGAGCTTCTCACGTAACCCTTGCACCTATTTAATTCAGCGAGGTTTTGCGTAGGATATTTGGCTCCGAGGAAGGAAACATAGACTTTCGCGGTCGAGTAATCGTTGGAGACGATGACCTCATTGACCGACGGCATTCCGATATGGGAGTTCTTAAGCTCGAACATCAGGATGTCGGAGATGTTCCTGGCGATGACGGCCTTGATTCTGCCATTTCTGTCTGCCATAACTACTCCTTATCGACCATCTCATATCCTTCGACGATGTCGCCTTCTTTGATATCGTTGAAGTTCTTGATCGAGATACCACATTCATAGCCTTCGCGGACTTCTTTGGCGTCGTCTTTGAATCTCTTTAAGCCGGCGAGTTCGCCTTCATAGACGATGACGCCTGCTCTAAGGAGACGGATCTTGCTGCCGGCATTGATGGTGCCGCTAGTGACATAGGAACCACCGATGGTGCCGATCTTCGAGATCTTGTAGATGTGACGGATCTCAGCCTGGCCGGTGACTTTCTCGACTTTCTCAACCTTATACATACCTTTGACGAGGGCCTCGATCTCTTCGAGTACTTCGTAGATGATGCGGTGAGTTCTGATTTCGACGCCGGCTTCAGCGGCTTTGGCGCTGATACGGGCATCTGGGCGGATATTGAAACCATAGATGATGGCGTGCGAGGCTTGGGCAAGGAGAAGGTCGCTATCATTGATAGCGCCAGCGCTTGAGGCCAAGACCTTGATCTTGACTTGCTCGTTGCTTTGCTTCTCGATGTTGGCTTTCATGGCCTCGGCAGAGCCTTCGGTATCGGCTTTGATGATGATGTTGACGTCTTGGACCTTGCCAGCGTTGACGAGGTTGTTGAGGTCGTTGAGGGACATCGCGGCACTGGCGCCTCTCTCTTGCTTTTGCTTTTCAAGAGCGCGTCTTTCGGCGATTTCTTTTGCCTCTTTCTCGGTTGGAAAGGCCATGAAACGGTCACCTGCCATAGGAACGGCGGATAAACCGGTGACGGCCACTGGGGTCGATGGGCCGGCGGATTTGAGGACGGCGTTATATTCGTTGGTCATCCTTCTGATCTTGCCATAGATCTCACCGACGACGACGTAGTCGCTTGCGGCGATGCTTCCGTTTTGGACAAGGAGGGTGGCTTTTGGACCTTCACCCTTATCGAGCTTGGCTTCTAAAACAGTGCCGATAGCGTATCTATTTGGGTTGGCTTTGAGCTCCATCATTTCGGCCTTAACCAAGATGGCGTCGAGCAAATCATTGATGCCTTTGCCAGTTTTGGCTGAGACTTCGACGGTCATGATATCGCCACCGAAATCCTCGGCGATGACGTCATGGGCCATAAGCTCATTCTTGACTCTGTCTGGGTCCGCGCCTGGCTTATCCATCTTGTTGATGGCGACGATGATCTCACATTCGGCGGCTTTGGCGTGGTTGATGGCCTCAACGGTCTGAGGCATGACACCGTCATCAGCGGCGACGAC
>JAFZUD010000177.1 GCA_017618495.1 Bacilli bacterium
TCGAAGAGGCTCAGGCCGGCGTTAAGGACCTCCAAGACGCTACCGCCCTTGCCACCGGTGAGAAACTCGTCTTCCGTCGCTATAAGATCCTCAAGAAGGCTGAAGGCCAGGGATTTGGCACCTACATCCACATGGGTGGAAAGATCGGTGTCGTCGTCATCCTTGAAAAGGAAGATGCCGAATTAGCCAACCAGTTGGCCATGCACATCGCTGCCAACAACCCTCTCTACCTCGCCCTCGAAGACGTTCCAGCCGCCGAGAGAGAAAGAGAGCAGAAGATCGCCGAGACCGAAGTCGCCAATGACGAGAAACTCGCCAACAAGCCAGAACAGGTCAAAGCCCAGATCGCCCAGCGCAAAGTCGACAAGGTTCTCTCCCAGAGCTGCCTTACCTTCCAGAAGTGGTTACTCGACGAATCCAAGACCGTCGGTCAGCTTCTTGGTGAGAAGGGCAACAAGGTTGTCACCTTCGTCCGCTTCCAGGTTGGCGATGGCGTCGAAGCCGCTGCTTAATCTATTAGCCGATTAAAAATCAAGTCCTCACATTGTGGGGACTTTTTTCATATAAAAAAGTTGTCGCTCGAATCTCCTCTTCTTTGTATAATAAAACCAATATGAAACCTATTTATAAAAGAGTAATCATCAAACTCTCCGGCGAGGCTTTAGCTGACCAGGAGAATCATTCTATTTACGACAGGGCAAAACTCCAAAGAATTGCCAACACGATCAAAGAGGTCGCTGACACCGGAGTCCAAATTGGCATCGTCGTCGGTGCTGGAAACATCTGGCGTGGCAAACTTGCCGATACCGTCGGCATCGACCATTCGACCGCTGACTACATGGGCATGCTTGGCACCATCATGAATGGCTTAGCCATCCAAAGCGCCTGTGAGGAAAAGGGCCTCGACACCAGGGTCGCCAGCGCCATCAACGTCCCACAGGTCTGCGAGCCATACATCCGTAGAAAAGCCATCCATCATCTCAATAAGAACTGCGTCGTCATCTTCGCCGGCGGAACCGGAAACCCAGTCTTCACCACCGACAGCAACGCCGCTCTCAAAGCTCTTGATTGCGATGCTGATGCCATCCTTATGGGCAAGAACAACGTGGAAGGCGTCTATGACTCTGACCCACGCACCAACCCAAATGCCAAGCTTCTTAAGAAGCTCACCTTCCAGGAGACCGTTGAGAAACAGCTTCAGGTCATGGATCTCACAGCGGTGGCCCAGTTAGAGAAAAGCAAAATCAAGATTCACGTATTCAATATGGAAGACCCAGAGAACATCATGAAGGTTCTTATGGGCGAAGACGTCGGAAGCGTCATATCGGAGGAATAACATATGGATCCAATCGTCAACGAATGCAAAGAACAGATGGAGAAATCCGTCAGAAGCCTTAACGACAGCTTCGGAAAATTAAGAAGCGCTCAGGCTAACCCATCCGTCTTAAATGGCATCAAAGCGGATTACTATGGTGACAAGATTGCCATCACCGATATCTGCGCCATCACCAAACCAGAGCCAAGACAGCTCGTCGTCAAACCTTACTCCCACGAGGATCTTAAGGCTGTCGCGACCGCTATCACTGCCGCCAACATCGGCATCAACCCACAGGTTGAAGCGGACCTCGTCCGTCTTATCTTCCCAGCCATGACTGAGGAGAACCGTAAGGCCACAGTCAAGCAAGCCAAAGGCTTTGCCGAAGATGCCAAAGTCGCTGTCAGAAACATCAGACGTGATTATCTCGCCATGCTTAAGGAAGATGATTCCATGTCAGATGACTATCGCGATAGAGTGGAGAAAGATCTCGAGAAAGTCGTCACCGATATCATGAAAGCCATCGATGATGCCTATGCTGCCAAAGAAAAAGAGATCATGACTATCTGACCTCAAAAACAAATAAAATCCCCTGAATTTGCAGGGGATTTTTTGTTGTCTAGACTGTTACTCGATATAGATGTAAGGGCTGGCTTTAGTCTCTTTTAGAAGTTGGATGTAGCAATCGCTTATGCCTTCAGCCCAGCCATCTTCTTTGACAATCTTTTCCCAATCGGTTTTGTTGCCGTTGAAGTTGATGTAATTCATCTTGCAGCCTTTGAAGACGGCTTTTCCAATTTTGGTTAAGGAACCTGAAAGATTGATCTGAGTCAATGAAGAGCAATCTTCGAAAGCTGAATCTCCAAGTGCGGTAAGGTTGTCGGCAAGAGTGACATCGGTGAGTAGTGGGTTGTTGTAGAAGGCATGGTCACCGATCTCTTGCTTGCCTTCTTTGACGCTTCTGAATGAGACCTTTGTTAAGGAAGGTAAACTGGAGAAAGAATAAGAACCAATCTCTTTATAAAGAGATTGCGCATAGATTGCTTTGAGTTTCTCCCCTTTAGCTTTTATAGCGGATGTACCATTGTCGCCGATTGAATAGACTGAATAGTTTTTATCATCAATCTTAACGGTGGAAGGTAGAACGAAAGTGGTGGAGTTAGTTATCGCAGTCACATTATTGATATGTGCGTATTCGCGATCGGCGCTGTCGGTTCTGATCTCATATTCAAAGGTTCCTGCGCCAGCGTATTTGTCACTAGCGTTATAGAAACCGGCTAAGTCTTGATTCCAATCAAAGTAATACTCGATCGGGTGGTTGGCTCTTTCGTTGTCGTTGATCGCACCCACAATCATGACTGTCGTGAAAGCGGCAACCAAAAGGACGCCGATTGATCCAATTATCCATGTTGCCTTCTTTTCTTTAGGGGACATCTTTTTGGATTCTAACGGGGTTTTGTCAGGGATTTCTGGCGTTTCTACAACGTTTTCCGACTCAACTTTGACTTCGTTTTCTTCCATAAGTGACACTATTGTATCGTTATTCGTTTCTTAATGCACTTCTTTCGAGGCAAGAATGAAGAAAGGAAAAACTTTTCCTTTGTAGGCCCTTACATGTTTTCTAGTCCCTCAAAATAGTCTATAATTTCACTCAATGAGTGAAGAATTTGTTTTAAAAAAGAAGCTAGACCACGTTGCTTTCATTATGGATGGCAACGGACGTTGGGCGAACCTCCGTGGGCTCCCTCGTCACCTTGGTCATAAAGAGGCCTGCCGTCGATTGATTGAGATTTATGATCTTTGCCGTGAGTTCAAAATCAAGTACGCCAGCTTCTATGCTTTTTCGACTGAAAACTGGAACCGTCCACAGGATGAAATCGATCATCTCATGGACTATCTAGAGGAATTCTTCCATCGCGAGATCGACTACATCATGAAGACTGGTGGCAGAGTCGTTGTCTCCGGTGACTTAAGCCGTATCAGAGAACAAACCAGAAAAGTTTGTTACGAAGCCATCGAGATGACCAAGAATAACGATGCCTGCATCTTCAATGTCTGCCTCAATTACGGTGGACGCGACGAAATCGTGAGAGCCACAAAGAAATTCGCCGAAGCCTATAAGAATGGCGAAGCGAAACTCGAAGACCTTGATGAAGGTTCCTTCAAAAATTACCTTTGGCAACCGGATATGCCTGATGTCGATTTGATGATCAGAACCAGCGGTGAGCAAAGGCTCTCAAATTACATGCTATATCAGAATGCCTATGCGGAGTTTGTCTTCACAGATGTGAAGTGGCCTGATTTCCGCCGTAAAGCGTTCATCGACTGTTTGAAAGAATATCAGAACAGAAACCGCCGCTACGGGGGATTAAAGAATGAGTAAGAAAATCGGAAACATCGAAATCAATACACCACCAGAGGGTTACAAGACTTCTCTTAAGAGCAGACTCATCGTTGCGGGTATACTTTTGGTGACTGCAGTTCCAACTTTTGTTCTCGGAGGTTGGCCATATTTCTTCGCCATAATGGCGTTCCTTCTGGTTGCGATCGCCGAGGTCATCAAAGCTCCTCGCAAGAAATATAACTGGTTCGTCTACGTTGCCACATACGCGATCATCCTCTCGTTCGTTTACTGGATGTTCTTGAAGGGGAACATGGACAGCTATCTTGACTATCTAGCCGCCCCTGATCAATTCCCTGATGGCTTTGCCATATCGCTCGACCAACACTATAAGAGCTTTGAAGTCTCTGTTATCGGTATTGGCGCTTCCCTTCTCATTTACTGTGTCGTCGGTATTTTGGATAAGAATTTCGGGCTTGATGATATCGCTTATTTCTTCTTCATGTCATTGCTCGTTGGACTTGGCTTCCAGTCTTTCTATTTCATCAGATACTTCCCAATCAAAGCTGCGGCTGCTCCGCTTGAAGCTTATGTTGGCGCAACATGGGGAGGACAAGCGTATGGTCCTGACCTCATCAACAACAATCTCTTCAAATACTTCGGTTCGTTTGAGCTTCTATTGTTTGTTTTCATCGCTCCTATGTTCAGCGACATCGCTGCTTATTTCGGCGGTGTTTATTTTGGAAAACACAAACTCAACGAAAGAATCTCTCCAAAGAAAACCTGGGAAGGTTTCTATTGGGGCATCATCGTTGGTTTCGTTGCTTCTGCGGCGTTCGGTCTGATCCTTGCCGCTACCGGACACCCAATCCTTCCATTCCTCACCATCGACAAATGGTATTACATCGTTTTGATTGCGCTTGTTGAACCGGTTCTTGGAACCGTTGGAGATCTCTCCTTCAGCCTTATCAAACGCTATTACAACATCAAAGACTACGGAAACATCCTTAGAGGACACGGTGGCATCCTTGACCGTGCCGACAGCGTCATTTTCGCAAGCATCGGCGCCGTCATCATCCTTGTCCTCATGAAGAATGGTTGGAACTTCTTGGTTTACTAATTTATGCGTAAAGTTTTGCTTCTAGGCGCCTCTGGAAATATAGGCGTCCAGTCACTTGATATTTTTGAAGCCGACAGAGCCTCTTTTGAGCTTGTCGGTATCAGTGTCGGGAAGCAAACTGACAAGATCGAACCAATCCTCAAGAGATTCCCATCAATCAAAGGTGTTTATTGCATTGATGAGGGATTTGCCAAGGATTTAAAAGAAAAACACCCTGAATTAGATGTCTTTTCCGGCGAGAACGGATTATCCGAACTCATTAGAAACAGCGATGCCGATATGGTTGAGAACGCCCTCGTCGGATTCTCTGGCTTAGTGCCTTCCGTAACGGCTTTGGAGGAGAATAAGATTCTTTGCCTTGCCAACAAAGAGAGTCTTGTCGTTGGTGGAGACATCATCAACAAACTCCTCGACGAAGGTCATGGAAAGATGTGGCCAATCGATTCTGAGCATGTCGCTATTGCGAAGTGCTTCTCCAAGGTTAATCCAGATGATGTTGAGAAGATTCTTCTTACCGGAAGCGGCGGCGCTTTCCGCAATCTCAAATTAGACGAACTCGATAACGTCACTCCTGAGATGGCTCTCCATCATCCAACCTGGAATATGGGTGCCAAGATCACCATCGACAGCGACACCATGATGAACAAAGGCTTTGAGATCATCGAAGCCCATCACTTATTCCGTTATGACGTCGACAAAGTCGAAGTCATTCTCCATGACGAAAGCAACCTTCATTCTGCCTTGCTCTTAAAAGACGGAACCATCGTTGGCGATGTCAGCAAACCAGACATGCATGGCCCGATCGCGTATGCGTTATACGAAGGCAAAGCGCCTTTCGAAGTGTTCAAAGTGAAGAAACTCGAAGACTTTGGCCCGTTCCATTTCCATAAGTTCAACCCAGAGAGGTACCCAGCCGTTCCTCTTTGCATCAAAGCCCTCAAGATGGGCGGAACCGCAACCGCGGTCATCAATGCCGCAAACGAAGTTGCCATTGCCCTATTCCTCGAAGGAAAAATCCGTTTCTCCGACATTGTCAAAGTAAACGAAATGACCTTGAGTCATTTTACTAATATAATGAATCCAACTCTCACCACCTTGGTGAGCGTCGATAAAGAGGTGCGTCAGTACGTTCGCACAACATTTGAGAAAGGAGTTAACTGAGCATGCAGATTTTTACGACCATAATCGTCATGATTGTCATGCTCGGGATTCTTATCTCAACCCACGAGCTTGGACATTTAGCGGTGGCAAAGGCCTATAACGTCTATTGCCTTGAATACTCAATCGGCATCGGTCCTGCCATCTTTAGGCATAAGAAAAAAGATGGGGAGACCACTTTTGCCATACGCGCCATCCCTCTTGGCGGTTACGTCTCCATGTATGGAGAAGGACTTGAACTTCCAGAAGGCCAAGTCATACCAAGAGAACGTTCGATCGAAGGAATCAAGTGGTGGAAGAGATGCCTTGTCTTCGTTGCCGGCATCAGCGTTAATCTTATGACCGCTTTGCTTTTCTGCTTCGTTTACACGACTTGTTTCCCGAATTATTACACCTGCTCATATTTCGATACCGGTTTCAATAAGAACGCCATGGTTGTCGAAGGCGATCCTACCGCCCGCGCATATTGTTTCTGGACGACCGGTGAGATCAACGGCGAAATCCTTGAATACGATTTCGATCGTCTCTATGCCCCGGAAATCGCTTATGACGATAACAACAACCAGATGGGCTACATCATTGACTGCGATACGAAGATCATCAATGGTGATGGCGAAGAAACTTATGTCGCCGTCTTCAATCTGACAAGCGTCATCAATGAAAACGATGTTTTCACCAACACCACATTCTACAAACCTAAAGCAGGTTATTTTGCCGACGCGATTCAAAAAGAACTCCATCTCGACGCCAAACCAGATATCGCTTTAGGCGCATACACTCCAAGGGCTGGAGACACCATCGTCATGAGCCCAACCTTCCTTAAAGCCTCGAATGTAGAAAGAGGACCAACCGTCCAAGAGTTCTTAGCGACCAAAGATGAATCCAAACAGGTCACCATCATCGTAGATGAGAATGGCGTTCTCAAATCCGAGACGGCTTCGATCAAAGTCCATTGCCATCAGTATTGGGCTCCTTTCGGTCAGAGGCTCGCTAACGGATGCTCCCAGTTCAAATACCTCTTTAGCGCCATCGGCGAAGGACTTAAGTATCTCTTCAGCGGACACCTTGAGAATGTCGGCTCAATCGTTGCAGCCGGCGGTCAGGTCATGAACATCTCTAATGAGATCGGCTGGATTCAGACCTTCTTCTTCTATGGCGGATTCCTTGCCCTCAACTTAGCTATCTTCAACCTTCTCCCATTCCCTGGTCTTGATGGATATCAGCTTTTGGTTGTCTTAGTCGAGACCGCTTTCCATAAGAAGATTCCAGAAAAGGTCAAGAATGCCATCTCCCTTGTTGGCGTCATCCTCCTTTTCGGATTCTCATTCTTCATCGTGTTCCGCGATATCGTAGGGCTTTTCTAAGATGGATAAGACGCAGCCGAAAATCATCAGATTCCTCGAATCTTTAGGCCTCGAAGACGTTACCCGCTTCGGGATGGATTTCGAATTCGTCAGAAGCGACCCAAATAACAAAGGCGTTGTCCAGATGACGATCAGGAAAGAGACCCCATGGGACTACGCTCTTTTGAATGAGTTCTTAGATGCCCTTCAGAATGCGACCTATGGCATGGACATCCGTTTTGTCTATGTCGAAGAGCCAGGGGAGAAAGATATTTCTGAACTCTTCTCCAACTTCTGTTTCGACAAATGCAGAATCGTTTCCGATGTCTTCGTCAAATATCAGAATGGCCGTTATCTCACGAAGAACGACAAAGAGATCGCCAAGGCCGCTAAAGACTTCAATGCGCTTCTCAAATTCCTTTCCTATGGCATCAAGATCGAATGCGTTGATGGACTAGAAGAAGAGAAGCCTGAGCCAAAGATCGAAGAACAAAAAGAAGAACCAAAACCAGTCGAAGAGGATTCTGAAGAAGAAATCGATGAGGAAGAGCCGGAAGAGGAAAAAGAAGAGGGTTTTGCCGACGAAAATCAAAATATTCCTGACGAATATGACGCTATAGCAGAAGACGAAGCCCGACACGAGGAAGAGCTTAGAGCCGCTTTCGCTCAATACAAAAAAGACGAAAGGATCATGGAGCAGCTCTCCCATAACATCCATTCGAAAGGCAACTACTATAGACTCGAGAACATAAAAGACATTTATGAGAACGTCGGTGGCAATTATGAAATCACCGGTTACGTTTTCGGATACGAAATGCGCACCACAAGAAGAGGCCAGGCTATGGCCACCTTCGGACTTGGTGATGAAACAAGCGCGATCAACATCAGAGGTGTCGAAGACAAGGAAGTCTTATCTCCTGCCGTCCTTGCCTCGATTGGCAATGGTGCTCATTTAAGAGTCAGAGGCGCAATCAAAATCGAAGATAGGCCAGGACCAAATGAAGGTCTCTACCAGCTTTATCTCCATTCCTTTGATGTGCTTCCTCCAAAACCGCTTCGTGAGGATCCTTGCGAAGAGAAACGCGTCGAGCTCCACGCCCATACGAAGATGAGCGCGATGGATGGCCTTGCCGAAGCAAAGGATTACGTCAAACTCGCCCACCATATGGGCATGAAAGCGGTGGCCATCACCGACCACGGCGTCATCCAATCCTTCCCGGAAGCCGAAGGAGCCTGCTTAGACATCAATAGCAAAATCACCGACCCTGAGAACAAATTCAAAGTCCTCTACGGCGTTGAGTTATACGCCTTCAAAAAGCCTCGTTATGGCTGGAACTTTGTCGACACGCCTCTTTCCAAAGGAAAGTACTGCGTCTTCGATTTTGAGACCACGGGCCTTTCTTCCAAATACGACAGAATCACCGAATTCGGCGCCGTTTTAGTCGTCGATGGTCTTGTAACCGAAAGAAAAGATTTCTTCGTCAACGCCGGCGTTCATATTCCTGAATACATTCAGAGGAAGACTCACATCACCGATGAGATGATCAAAGACGGCCTTACCGAAAAAGAAGCCGCTCTCGAAATCGAGAAGTTCGCTGAAGGCTGCATCCTCGTCTCTCATAACGCTCAATTCGACGTTGGTTTCCTTAATGCCCTTCGCCTTAGAGTCGGCCTTCCAAAAGACAAACATCCAGTCATCGATACTTTAGCTTTATCTCACTATCTCTTCCCGGGAGCCGCTAAGCATAACTTAGGCGCTTTGTCCCGCAACTTGAAATTAGACGTCTACGATGACGAAAAGGCTCACCGCGCTGACTTCGACGCCGAAGCCTTAAACTCGGTTTGGCAGTCCATCATCCCGATGCTTGAGAAGAACGGATGCCGTACTCACAGAGATCTCAAAGACCTCGTGTGCGCCGACAAGAAGATGTACAAGCACACCTATACCGAACACGTTATCGCCATCGCTAAGAACCAAGAGGGCATCAAAGCCTTATATCGTTTGGTCAGCCATAGCGAAACCAAATACATGACTCTCAACTCCGTTCCGAAGATCTCTTACGACGAGATTGCCGAAGAACGTGAGAATCTCCTTCTTGGCAGCGCCTGCTTCAATGGCTCTGTCTTCCAAAACGCCATGCTCAAGAGCGATGAGGAACTTGAGGAAGCCATGAGCTTCTTTGATTACATCGAAGTCCAGCCTCGTGAGAACTATTCTTGGCTCATTAACGACCACCAGCTTGATGATGGGAGGCTTCTCGACATCCTTAAGAACATCGTTTCTACAGCAGATAAGATTGGCAAGCCAGTCTGCGCTACAGGCGATTGCCATTACCTCAACCCAGAAGACAAAGTCTCCCGTGACGTTTTCGTCTGCGCCAAAGCCATCGGCGGAGTCAACCATCCTCTTTGGACTTGGTCTCGTGAAAGTGGAAGAGAAACCTACGAGAATCCGGATCAGCATTTCAGAACCACAAAAGAGATGCTCGATGAGTTCACTGAATGGTTAGGGGAAGAGAAGGCAAAAGAGATCGTCGTCACGAACACAAACAAGATCGCTGACCAAGTCGAACCGGTCGAAATCTTGAAGACAAGACTATACACACCAGATGCAAACCTCCCTGGCTCAAAAGAGAAATTAGAGGAGATTTGCTGGGAAAATTTGAAAAATAGATACGGAATTGAGAAGGATATCGAATATCCTGAAGGAAGTCCGCAGGCAATCATCAAAGACCGTTTAGAAAAGGAGCTTAACGGTATTATCGGTAATGGTTATGCCGTTACCTATTACATCGCCCACCTCCTTGTTAAGAAGGCTGCGGATGACGGCTTCTTCGTTGGGAGCCGTGGTTCCGTCGGTTCGTCTTTTGCCGCCACGATGGCGGACATCACCGAGGTCAACCCTCTTGCCCCTCACTACGTGTGCCCACACTGCAAACACATCGAATGGGCTGAAGACAAACTCCTTAAGAGTGCTTATGACCTTCAAGCCAAGAAGTGCCCAGAATGCGGTGAGCCAATGATCACCGCGGGTCAATCTATCCCGTTCCAGGTCTTCTTAGGCTTCCATGCTGAAAAGGTTCCAGATATCGACCTTAACTTCGACGCTGATTACCAGGCTAGAGCCCACGCCTACACCCGTGAGCTTCTTTCGACACCAGAAGAGA
>JAFZUD010000178.1 GCA_017618495.1 Bacilli bacterium
GAATCTGTTGAGGTCATGAGTGAGGAAGCGGGTTTTGAAAGCATAGAACTTGAATGCAAGAAACCAGGCCTCGTCTGGCTCGACTGGAAAGCGGAAGCGGTCGGCGAAGGAATCTCCTTCCCCAAGGTCAACGGGGAATACCAGAGCGTCGACGTGAACAGGGTCAATGCCGCGCTCGACATCATGTGCGAGAACGCGAAGGGGCATTATTTCAGCAAAGCCTCCTGATGATTCCGAAAACCCTGGCGGATCGGATTTAGGCGATTTAGTCCACAAGGAAACCATGCGTCCACGATGTTGGCGCAAGTGGCGACAGCGCCGAAGTCGAACTCGTTCAGTAGGTTGACTAAGCGTCACAAGCAATCTAAGCCTCTCTATTTATAGAGGGGGCTTTTTTGTTCCTAGGTTTATAGGGAAATGGCTAAATGAAATAGCGTGTTTTTCCGTGATTTTGTCCCTGAGAATATACTTTTTGTGAAAAGCGCGCAAATGTGAAAATATTGTTGTCAAAGCATAGCGCAAACGTGAAAGGAACGTGTTTTTGAGAGTGGCGGAATCTCGTTTATTACTCAGGATGATAGGATAAATGACTAAATAAAAGTTGTTATGAATTAAGCATTTTGATTGCTGTTACTGCGATATTGAAAGCGTCCTGTTCTTTGTTCTTTAAGATGAAGTTGATTCTATTATATGGGGGCTCTTTCAGCGGGGCCTTCTTTTCTATTTTGAGATTAAAGACATCGACGTTCTTGATTAATGACGCTGCTAAAAGCATGACTTTAGCAGAATATAAGGCAGCGCTGTTCATCGAGAAGCTCCTATTGACGATGTGCATCCTGATTCTGTTAACGCCCTCAACAAGTTCAACGTAGTCGCTTTTATTGAACTTTCCCCATGACAGTAGCGACAATGCCGTATTAAACGAATCTTTTAAGGAATCAATTGGGGTGATGTCCAGATTCCTATAAACGATCTCTTCTTTTGCTATTTCGAAATAAGTTTCTCTGACTTCTTCAAAGTTTTGAGCGATGTCGAATAAAGAAACGACATCATAAAATTGCTTAATAACCTCAAGCCTCTTGTCGTTAGAGAAACCCTCGTTGCGATATTTGATTCCGGTGGTGTGAGGGGCGAATGCGCATAGTTTGTCGCCCAATATCGACTCGATTGATGGGATGGTTACGTAGCAATCTTTGCCTTCTGTGATTAGGAAAGGGCTCCTAATCGGCTTATTGATCGTTTTGGCGTAATGGCTATCAGAGAATAAGACATCAAGCAAAACGGATATCTCTCTATTCTTGATTGGCGATAGATAAGTGAATTTGTAATGATTTTTGTAAATGCTCTTATTCGTTCTTCTAACTGACTCACTGACGGAAGTAAAAGGAAAGATAGTCCCAACCTTATTGATGAACGAATCAATATCGCAGTCTTTGCTGACCAAAATATCGACATCAGTACTGAGTCTTTTGGGAACATCAAACAAAAGCATTAGGCTCGAACCGCCTTTGAAGACGAATTCCAGATTAGCTTTTCTCAGCGCCTCAACCAAACCAAGAGCGAACACCGCTCTTTGGGCAAGCTCAGGATCTACTTTGTATTCTTTTTGAATTCTTTGAATGTTATCTAAAGCGAATGTTTCTCGTTTAATCACCGAAGAAATCCCCCATTAACTGGGGTGCTAAAGCTTTTAACCTCTCTAATGCGTTTCTTCTTTTCGCGTAATTCTTCAAAGTGTCGTACTTAACCTTGTAGTTGGACAATATATCCTCGATTACGTGATGAAGCTCCGCTCCTTCATAGAAGCAATTGAGCGAGGAAGAGCAAATCATATCGACAGCCAGTTTCTCAACCGTTATTCGTTTGTTCTTTTTGTCGATTGGCGATTTGCTTATGAGAGGCAAAAGAATTACCCACCCATCTTCTATATATCTAAAAACTTCTTCTTTTTCTGGATTTATTAGAACATTTTTGAAACCATTGCTTCTTAAGGTATTGAACACGTGTTCCAAAAACAGCTTATTCACTTCCAAAACGACGACGTTTTGACTGATCAAATGATTTAGGAATTGGTTTAATGCGGTGGTGGTTTCGTATATTGCGTACTCGAAGTCGGACGAATACTTATCCTTGATAAGCTTGTCTATCTTTTTGGCTAAGCCACTTTCGATTTCATTACTAAAGGTTTTGCGCTTGGCAAATACGTATTGTGACTTTCCGATTCTGGTTATCTCGCCCTTATCTTCCATCTCTAGTATCTTGTTATATAGGGAAGATTTTTTATGCCCAGGGCTTGATTTGAGAATCAAGTCCATTAAATCTTCAGTGCTGTAAATGTTTTTGTTACTCACCACCATACACTTACATTATACACTAGAAATGGAAAACGACCACAAACATAATAATTTGGCTGAATTCCAAACACAAGGAAGCAAAAAGTAACATGGAAAACCCATTGAGGGGGTACCAAAGTTGAATATCTTTTCAAAAACGTACCCCTCTCGATGACAATCGAACCCTCTCATGGATGCCTTCGATACTGATGGAGTTTAATGAAATTAACAGTATAATATTCGCCGTATGTATAAGAATTTCATTTTCGATCTCGACGGCACCCTCCTCGAGACCTTGCCAGATATCGTGACGGCCATCAATGCCGCCCTCAAAGAATGTGGGTTCGATTATGTCTATGACATCGAATCAGGGAAGAAGCTTATTGGAGATGGTGTCGCTAACTTAATGCACCGCGCACTCAAGGATCAAGATAACGAAGAGAATTTCCAAGCGATTAAAGGGGTCTTCATGCCTCTTTATCAGGAATACCAGACAAAGACCACCAAAGCCATGAAAGGATGCGTAGAGACCCTTTCTAGCCTCAAAGAAAGGGGTTGTGGCCTCTTTGTCTGCACGAACAAACCGAATCACCTCGCGTTAGAGGTCCTTAATAACATCTTCGGCAAAGGGATGTTCGACTTCATCAAAGGCTTAGATGAAGGGGAAGCGCCTAAACCAGATAAGCACAACGTTGATGTCATCATGAACGGCTATAACCTCAAAGCAGAGGAGACTTTGTTTGTTGGTGATTCCATGACGGATTATAGAACAGCGCAGAATGGCGGACTTGCTTTCTGCCTTTGCGTTTACGGATATGGAAATTACACAAGCGAATTCATCGAGAAGTGTGACTATAATATCAAAGAGCCTAAAGAACTCCTTAACTTAGCCAAATGAGCCTATTCAGCAAAAAGAAAACCGGAAACGAATTCGTCCTCCCTTATGGGATCGTTTTGATGACCGCTTTCTTCTTGTCGATGATCATCTTCTCGATTTGCTATGGCAACAAAGAATACATGCAAGATGTCATGGGCAGGGAGTTTGAGAAGAACATCCTCGGTCAGACCTCCTTCATGGCTGCCGGATTTGGCCTTCTTCTTACGCTGGATTATGGCCTTACCTTCTCAATCGATAGAAAAGAGAAAGAACGCCTTGTTGATATCATCTCTATCACCATGGCGTGCCTAGAGCTTGTCTTCGTTGTCGTTTGCTCTATCATCTACATCGTCAATTGGCAGGGATACTTTGTTAAAGACAGCAAAGGCGATCCTGTTCTCATAAAAGAAGGCTTCGAATTCATCCTAAGAATCATCACCATGATCGTCATCTACCTCGTCATGGGTGTGAATATCCTCTTAAGAGTCCCTAAGTTCAGAAACTTCGAGAACCTCATAGAAGGTCATGGCAGCATTCTTATCTATCTCTCAATCATCGGCCTTATTGGTCTTGTCGATCATTTCATGATGTGGACCGTTCTTGCTAGGGAATCCAACAAATACGGCCTTGTGGTCAACTTCGTTTCGATGGGGATAGACGCTTTAATGATTGTGGCTCCGTTCGTTCTCAAGAGATTCGTCGATGAGAAAACCAAAGGTGCCTCTTATGGCCTTATCGCTTGTATCGTCACAGGTGTTTTGATTCTCATCTTCACCCTCCTCATGGTCTATTTCTACAAGCAGGAGAAAGAGCATCTTGTCTACCGTGAGTTCTACTGGGCCTTATTCATCTTCACCTTCGACAACATTCTTAGGATCGCTGCGATTACCTATTACGGCATCGTGTATAAGAAGCTAAAACAATAAAAAACACGGCAAAACACGCCTATTGCAACCTGAGGTTGTCAAATTGTCACCCACAGGTTGGTTGTAACAAACCATCCTCTCATAGAAAATCAGTAATATGGAATTAGGCGAAAAGATACAAATCTCAAGAAAGAAAAAAGGCATGTCCCAAGAGGATCTTGCCAATGTTTTGAATGTCTCTAGACAGGCTGTTCAGAAATGGGAGAGTGGGCTTTCAAATCCTGAACTCAATAAAGTAATCGAGCTAGGAAGAGTCCTTGATGTCTCTTTAGATTGGTTGTTAGGGGAGAAGGCTGAATCTCAGAAAGATTTAGCAACAGAAGAAGAACCAACTCAAGAAGAACCTCTCTTTGTTGAGGAAGAGATTAAAGCCGCTCAAGAAGACAACAAAGAAGAGACGCACAGAGAAAGACCCATACTCGACAAACCAAAGAATTCACTCAAGAAGATTCTCATAATCGGGTCCGTTGCCTTGCTTCTTATCGGTGGTGGTGTTGCGACTGCAGTTATCGTGGGAATAAACGCGAACAAAGATCCGCTCGATCCAGGCAGTAAGCTTTTTGAGAAGGGAGGGCAAAGTATTGTTGTTGAGGGGTATGAGAAAACCGAAGTAATCGACGGTGTTTCTTATGCCTTTGGCAATATAGATGGTCTTAAATCAATGTATATCGTCGACATTGATACTGATATGCCTTCTTTCTTAAGCAAATATGAAGATTATGATTTGGAAGGCATGCTATATGGAGCGTTTAACTCACGAAGAGATTACGTCTTTGTATCCTTGCCTGATTGGAGTGTGTTCGAAAGAATAAATAGCAGCACGCTCTCATTCAAAGGATGCACAAAGCTTGAGAATGTCCGGTTGCCTGAAGGCCTAATATCAATAGGCGATTTTAGAGACTGCAAGAGTCTTAATGGAGTCGTGTTTCCGGATACCGTAGAAGATATTGATGAGGAAGCGTTCAGGGGATGCAGTTCACTTAAGAGTATAACTCTGCCTGACTCGCTTAAATCTTTAGGCAAATACGCTTTTATGAGTTGCTCTTCTCTAGAAAGTATTTCTTTCAACGGGACAACTAGGCAGTGGGCATCGGTTACCAAAGGCTCAATGATTTGGGACAGTGTTCCGGCAGATGTCGTACATTGTTCCAATGGCGACGTTCCGCTTACTGAATAAGGTTTGAAAAAGAAAATCCACCGCGGATTTGCGGTGGATTTTTTAGATTTGTTTTGTTTTTTATGGCAATGGCTCTTTGTTTTAAGTATTTAAAACATATTGAGTCACATGTTAATGAATTGTTATACTTTCATTAACCGAAAGCAATGGCTCTCAATATGGATTGGAGTGGAATCGTAAAACGCATCCGTAACACTTTGCTTGTTACGCAAGTTGAATTAGCCGAGGAACTCGGTGTTTCTTTCGCTACAGTTAACCGCTGGGAGAAAGGGCATCACGAGCCAACGATAAAACAAAAGAGAGCAATAAAGGGCTTTTGTAAAAAAAAGAGGATTAAATGGGAGAAAGACTGATATGAATAAACAGGAATTAGCCTCCAAAATTTGGACATTGGCAAATAGCCTTCGAGGAAAGGTATCCGCCGCGACATACAAGGACTATATGCTCGGTTTCCTCTTTTACAAATATCTTTCCGACAGAGAAGAAACCTACCTAATCGAAAAACTTGATTTCGAGAGAGAAGAGCTTGGCGATGTGACCGAAGACGACGATCAGCTCAAAAATAACTGCATGAGCAATCTTGGCTACTTCATTGCTTACGATCACCTTTTTTCGACATGGGTTTCTCTCGATGTTGACTTTTCTATCAAAAACGTAACGGAAGCCCTTAGCGCGTTTGAACGATATATAGGCCAAGCTTACAAAAAGGTTTTCTCAGGTATTTTCTCAACTCTTTCTGCAAGATTAACCGATTTAGGGACCACAGACCTTGAAAGGACGAAAAACAGCCGCGAGATCATTAAACTCGTTAAATCCATCCCTACGGATAACAAGGAAGATTACGATGTCCTTGGCTTTATCTATGAGTTCCTGCTTAAGAATTTTGCCGCAAACGCTGGGAAGGCTGGGGAATTCTAC
>JAFZUD010000179.1 GCA_017618495.1 Bacilli bacterium
CTCTTCGGTGTTCTTGCCCATGTTGTCTTAGGCATCCTCGTTCCTGTCACAAGCATTCCTACCGCTCTCATCCAAGGCGCTATCGCCGTCATCGTCGGCGTTTATGACCTTCTCATCTACAAGCTCTACATGGAGAACCGCACATACTCCAACAACCTTTTCTGGGAAATCTTCCGTTTCGGTATCGTTGGTTTAGTTGCCGCGGTCTTCGATTTCTTAACCGTCTTTGCTTTCAGATTTGGTGTCTTCGGAAGCGGAACCGATTGGTATGTCACCCTCATCTCCACGACCTGTGGCTTCATCGTCGGCGTCACCATCAACTACCTCATGTCCACCTACATGGTCTACAAGGCCAGCAAATCGAATCTCGCCAAAACCGCGAAAGGCGTCGTCTTCTTCGTCGTCCTTTCTGCGATTGGCCTCGGAATCGGAATCGGCTTAGAGTATCTCCTCTATGATTTCTTCTTCCTTAACCTTGGAATCGTTATCTTCATCTATCCGGTTGTCTTCGTCGTCCGTACCCTTGTGGTCATGGTCTATAACTACTTATCCCGTAAGTTGCTTATCTACAGATAAGAAATAGCAAAATAAAAGGAGGCGCGTTGCCTCCTTTTTTGTTTGTTTAGAGAACCTATTTCTTGGATTCTTCTTTCTTTTCGTCTTCCTCGTGATAGGACTTCTCGGTGTTGACGCTCCAGATGGATGATTTGTCTGGGTTGCCAGAGAGGAAGACATCGACCGCGGTGATGCCGCAAAGCATCGAGTGGTCCATGTTGTTGTAACGGTGTTGGCCGTTTCTGCCGATGCAGTAAAGGTTTGGAATGCTATTGAGGTATTTCTCAACGATGTCGAAGTGATCGTAGGCGCCAAAGTAAGCAGGATAGGCTTTCTTCACGCGGATACGTGTGGAATCGAGGACGTTCTTCTCGCTTTCGATGATACCCATGGAGACAAGCTCCTTGATGGCCATATCGATGAAGTCCTCATCCTTGGCTTCCCACATCTCGTCGCCTTCGTTGCAGAAGTATTCAAGGCCGATCCAAATGTGTTTGCTTGGGTCATCGACCATGTATGGCGACCAGTTGTTGAAGATTTGGATACGACCAAGCTTAACGTCTCTTTCCTGAACATAGATCCAGTTATCTGGAACGATGTTGTTGAGGGTTTTGATCTTGGTTTCGTTTTGAATTTTGAGTTTGTCGAGAAGAAGACCGACGGTGATGAAGTCACGGTATGGGAGGCTAGTTCCGATATCGTAGACGGCTTTGTCCATCTTGTCCTCGCCGATTGCGGCGATGAGGTCTTTGATAGGCATGGTTGAGAAGACGGCATCACATCTGAAGGCCTTGCCATCTTTGGCGACCAAAGAGGTGATGTTGTTATTCTCGTCGAGGTTGATTCTGACGACTTCCTTCTCGTACATGATGACACCGCCTTTGGCGACGACATCGCTAGCGAGTTTGGTGTAGAACTGACCTGGGCCGAACTTTGGATATTTGAATTGCTCGATAAGAGAGGTCTCAACCTCTTTGTCTTTCTTTTTGAAAGGCTTGGTTAAAGCGGACCAAACTGCCTTGGTAAGAGAAAGGCCTTTGACACGCTGAGCACCCCAGGAAGCGCTGAGCATCTTTGGAGAAACGCCCCAAAGCTTCGTGGTGTATGACTCAAAGAAGAGTTGATAGAGAGGTTTGCCAAAGCGGTTGATGTAGAAATTCTCAAGCGAGGTCTCTTTTTTCTTGTGGAGGCAAGAACCGAGATATCCGAACCCGCACTTCATAGTGCGCATGAAACCCATGTTCTTGATGGTCGAGAACTTGAGGGAGATTGGGTAATCGAAGAATTTTCTTAAGAAATAGATACGGGAAACGCGGTGACGGAGAAGCATGACGTTGTCTTCCTTCTCTGGGTCTGGTCCGCCTTCGACGAACTTCTTGTCGGTGCCGAGGATCTTATCATCGTAGCTTGGCTGGCCCTGGGTTGGCATAAGCTCATCCCAAAGCTTGTTGACTCTCTCGTCCTTGGTGAAGAAACGGTGTCCGCCGATGTCGATATGGTTGCCTTTGTATTCGGCGGTACGTGAAATGCCACCGACGAATTTCTCGGCTTCGAGGATTATTGGTTTGATGTCGCTTCTTTTGAGCAACTCATAGGCGGCAGTAAGACCAGCTGGCCCTGCGCCGATGATTAATACGTTCTTTTGTTCCATGATGGTGTTGTCCTTTGTCCCATAGGCATAATAGCCATAGGGCCCAGTAATTCAAGATTAGTTTTCGTAATCTGAAAGTAATTGTATGCCTTTATAAAGGCAAATCATAGGTTAGATAAGGTTTTCGAGCTCTTTCGCTTCGTCGATGAAGGTGATATCTTCCCAAACTGTTTCCTTGATATAGCCTTCTTTGATCATCCTGTTGATTTGGTCTCTTGTTGGGTTATAGAAACCTTGATAATTGACGACGATGGTTTTTGGGGTAACGATGCCCATTCTCTTCCAGCTGATGACGTCGGCCATTTCCTCAAGGGTGCCAAATCCGCCAGGAAGGATGACGTAAACATCGCCTAAAGCTGCCATTCTTTCTTTTCTGATGCCCATATTTGGGACGTATTCGATGACGTCGTTGTTCTTGTCGACGAGGTCTTTGAAAATCTCTGGGACGACGCCGATGATTCTGACTCCGGCTTCGTTAGCCGCTTTGGCTAAAACGGCCATGGTTCCGCTTCCGGAACCGCCAAAGACCAAGGTGTGGCCTTTCTTTCCGATTACTTTTGCGACATCGACGACTTGGTCGATGTAGGATTGGTTTGCTGGTGTCTGAGCACCTAAGAATACTGCTACGTTCATATACGACTCCTTAGATTTTCGAATAGAGGGATGCCATTCGGTACGTGATGTATTTTACGCGGTTTACGCTAGGCGCGAACATACCTCTTGAGATAATTACGATATTTTTATAAGGTCTTTGCTTTTCATAGAGACTATGGGCGAAGGCTTCGATCCTCTTGCCATCGAAGGCTTGTCTTGATGGGTTGATGAGGACATAGAAGTTTCCTGAGAGGGTTTCGACGATGATTGTTCCGTCGTAACTTAGGGTCCTTGGGTCGTTGAAGTATGGAGCGATGTTCATGACTTCTTCCTTGAATTTGCCTCTCATTGCTTCCTTGGTTAGGAATTCCATCGAGATGTCGACAATGCGTTTTGGGAGGAAGTCCTTTTCAAATTCCTTTTTGATGATGGTTTCGTATGTGCGGTCGATTTCCTCAGGGAGGATATCAGACATCGTGTTCTCATGGACGTGTGAGTAGAAGAAGTCGTAAACAGGGTCAACGAACTCGTAGAAGAACTTCTTTTTGTCGTGTTCGTAGTGGAGAGGGGCTTTCTTAACGATGATTCCCATCTCGATGAGTTTGTTGAGGATGTAATCGAAGTCGCCGGTAGGGGATTTGAGCTTAAAAGAATCTTTGAGCTCGCCATAATGGGCAAAACGATGATTCGCTAAAATGTTCAAAAGCGTGTCAGCTTCGTACTTTTTGGCAAAAGAGCCATTTAAATCCCCCTCGATTTTCATTCTTAGAGGTGAATCTACGTACAAAAGAAGGTCTTTTAAGTTCTTCGCAAAACCCTTCTGAGGTTGAAGCATCGCGTTATAGAGAGGAAGCCCCCCAAAGACAGCGTAGTAGGAAAGCTTGTCATCAAGCAAAGCGGTAGGGTAGAAGGAGGAGGCCGCCAAATAATTGAATGGGCGGATCTCGACGGACTCGTTAAAGAACTCATTAAAGAAATCCTTGTCTTCGTTGTACCCATAGGAAGAGGTAACGCCGATGAGCTTGATGTTCCCGTATTTGGAGAAGCGATCTTTGAAGCTCTTGAAGAATGGTTTTATCTCAAGTCCGACAGACAAGAGTTTGCCAATGTCATCGATGACTAAAATGACTTTTTGATTGACGGAATTTTCAAAGATGAATTTTATGAGCTGAGAGATATCGTTTGTGGCAGGCAATTCAACGTTAGGAAAGGCCTCTGCGCATTTGGCCTTAAGATGCCTAAGAATTGCGCCTTTATTTTCGCTTTCGACATGGAGGTAGATCTTGGTGGCGAGAATGTTCTTGCTAGCCATGTGAACGAGGGTGCTTTTTCCGACATTTTTGCCCCCATAAACAAGGAAAGAACCATAGCCGCTTCGGTTAAGGAAATTCTTGAATTGGCTAATCTCGTTTTGCCTTTCTTTAAACATAAAATACCTCCATAAAATCTTAGTAGAAAATAATCGAGAAAGCAATTTCTTGGTGGAATTTCTTCGCGTGTTTCCTAATCAAGCGAAAAATTTTCCAACTAAGCATCTGTGCTTTCGGCCAGATTTTGTAAAGAAAATTTTGTGTTTTTTCTCCTCAAATAAAATAAGGAATATTTGAAAATTTGTAAATCAAAAACAGCGAAAAATCTAAAAAAAGTTTCGCAAAACCGCTATCTTTTTACCGAAATCCCCTTTATTTAATTAATAAGGATTTAATAGGGGAGTTTTTTGGACGAATTTTTCAAATCCTTTTTCTGTTTTCTTTATTTGACTTTAGACGATAATATTCTAGTCAAACCTTATGGAGGATTTTAAATGAACAAGATTGCCATTCTTATTGATTCAACCGGCGACCTTAACGCTGAGCTCCGTGAAAAGTACGGAATTGATGGCTACTGCGCAATGCACATTAGCTTCGATGGTAAAGAAA
>JAFZUD010000020.1 GCA_017618495.1 Bacilli bacterium
ATTTCACTTTCGGCCATAAATCTTCTCTCATCGGAGTCAAAATGAGCTGTTTGCTCGCGTTTTCTAAAGTGAAGATCTCGTAGTATTTGTTGATAGCGGTTCCTTCGCCATGGAAGACGAAAGAGGTGGCCGCGCCAGAGGTCTCCATGATCTTGGTTATGGCGCTGCCCTGTCCTTGGTTAACGACCGTGACGGCGACATAAAGAGGCACGTAGGCCTTCTTTGCTTCCTGGTTTGAAGGTGCTTCGCTAGCTTTAGGTGCGCGTTTCAAAACGAAGCGTTTTTTCTCGCTCATGCTTTAGCCTCCTCAAAGGAAATGATGACGAGGTCGTCATCTTCGTGGAATCTCTTACGGACGATGTAGTTGTTGATGGAGCGTTTGATGTTGGCGTATAAGCCCATGCCCTGAACGACAATGAGAGGCATTAAAGCAATCATGGCAATCGCACCGAAGGCGTTCTCGAAAACCTCTTGGGCTCCGTTACTTTGATATGCGAAGCCGATGACGAATGGGACGACGAAAGTGGACGCCATAGGACCACTGGCAACTCCGCCAGAGTCGAATGCCATAGCGGTATAAATCTTTGGAACCAAGAACGATAAGCCTAAAGCGATGATATAGCCAGGGATCATGTAGTAGAGAATGCTGAAGCCATAGTAGGCACGGATGAGCGCGAGAGCGACGCCTCCGCCAACGGACAAAGCCATGACAAGCCCGACAGTCATCGATTTGATTGTTCCTTCGGAAACGGTCTCAACCTGATGGATGAGAACGTGGACCGCAGGCTCAGCAAGAACGCCGAATAAGCCGAAGGCCGCACCAATGATGATGGCGATTCCTAATGTGCCTTCTGATGTGCCTAGGCCTTTTCCGACTTCTTGCGCAACAGGAAGGAAGCCAATATTGACCGCGGCAAGGAAAATAACCAAACCGAAGTAGGCATAAAGCATATTGATGAGGATTTTGACGATTCTCACACGACGAGACTTGATGAAGATGAGGTCGTAGATTAGATAGAAAACGGTCGTTGGAGCAATCGCAATTCCAACCATTCCTAGTTCGCTAAGGAAATGTTGGCCAGAGGAAGAAAGGAAGGCCGGCCAGAAACCTTCAAAGGTCTCATAGGCGGTAATTGGGTTATCCGTCCAAACATAGACCATTGAATCGACGTCGAGGAAAAGCGAAAGAACCATGACGGTGATGATCGGGCCAACGGACGCCAAAGCAGTTAAACCGAAGGAATCTTCACCGCTTCTGCCGCCGCTTGCGGTCGATGCCGCTAAACCTGCGCCAAAGGCGAGGATGAATGGAACAGTGACTGGGCCCGTAGTAACGCCGCCCGAATCAAAGCAGATTGGAAGGAACTTCGGGTTAACGATTCCCGCTAGCATGAACACCAAGCCATAGAAGCAGATGAACATGATATTGAGGTTCTTGTTGAAGATGATTCTAAGAACACCGAAGACGACAAAGAGGCCAACGCCAACGCCGATGATGGCGATGAGCAAAACCTCATCCACACCAATCTGAGCAGCCGTGACTTTGAGGTCTGGTTCAGCGATGGTAACAAGGACGCCGATAATGAATGTCGTAGCGACGACAAAGAAGATTTTTCTCTTTTTGAAGAGGGATTCGCCGATGATTTTTCCAATCGCGGACATTGAAGCCTCAGATCCAACGTTGAACAAAGAGAGGCCAAGGACGATCAAAACCGAGCAGATTAAGAAAGATACGTAAGCAGGTAAGCTGAAGTCGCCAACGATACCCGTGAAGAAGACGATTGAGATGACGGCAACGATTGGGAGGACGCTCGCAAAAGAACCGCGCAGCTTCAAAAGGAAGGCCGAGCGGAAGAATGTCTTACTTACGGCGTTTGCTTCCATTCTTTACTCCCTTTGCCTTTGCTTCCGCTTTAGCGCGCTTCTCAGCGTGAGAGACCCAGAAGAGCTTCTTGAAGCAGGCTGGCATCTCAGCGCGGATTTTGTATTCTTTCCCGCTTAACGGGTTTGTGAAGTCGAGTTCGTAGGCGTGAAGGCCAAGTCTCTTGAGTGGGTTCGATGGCTCACCATAACGATCATCACCGATGATGTAGTGGCCGATGTTTCCAAGCATGACACGGATTTGGTTCTTACGTCCGGTGTCGATGTTGACGTCAAGAAGTGCGTATCCGCCTTTGGCGGCCATCTTTTTGTAGTGGGTGATCGCGAGTTTGCTATTCTTCTTGCTCTTGGTGACTCTCACCTGGAAAGTCGTCTCATCGAGCCAGAGGTAATTCTTAAGGGTTTGTTCTTCAGGGATGTCTTCACCTTCGACAATCGCGTAGTAGCCACGCTTAGTGACGATTTCCTGCCAGTGATTCTGGAGGGCTTCTTTGACTTCGAAGCTCTTAGCGAAGATCAAAACGCCTGAGGTATCTTCGTCGATGCGGTGAACGACAAAGACGCGGGCTTTCTTGTTTGTTTGGGTGAGCCAATCGGTGACTAAACGATAGGCGGTTTTGCCTTTTTCTCTGTCGCTTGCGACAGAAAGAAGTCCTGATGGCTTATCGATAGCGATGATGTCCTCATCTTCGTAGATGATTGGGAGGTCTTTTCTTTCTCTTTTCTTGATTGGAGTCCAGCTGACTGTGACTTCATCTTCTGGGTAAAGCTTATAGAACCACTCATTGACTGGGGCGCCTCCGACGGCGACTTGGTGGTTCGAAATCATATGGCGAATATTGTGCTGAGACTGTTTCGCCATCTTCTCACGGAGGAACGTCAAAAGATCGGTTTCATGGTAAACCAAATAGGTCTTAGTTTTGTTTGGGTCTATGAAACCTTTTCGAGGTTGATTTCTTTTAACGTCGTTTTTGTTCATAAAAGTATCTTATCAAAATGTGATTTTGATATATACCTATTCGGCGATTTTTGATGAAAAAAGTCAAAGCAGCTTAAGGCTACTTTGAGGCGTCGTGCTTGAGTAAATCTTCGTAAAGATCGGTGCGGCGATCGCGGTAAACTCCCCATCCGAAGCGCTCTTTGGCGATTTCAGAAAGGTCGAATTCCGCGTAGCGGATTCCTTCTTCTTCGCGGTTCATCTCTTCGACAAAGTCGCCATGCTGATCGGCTATGAAAGAGGATCCATAGAACTTCATGGAGGATTTTCCCATGGACTCAACGCCGACTCTGTTGGCCGCCATGACTGGCATGATGTTTGCGGCAGCGTGTCCCTTCATGACGTTCTGCCAGTGACTCTTGGAATCTTTTGGAAGAACTGGTTCGGAACCGATCGCGGTTGGGAAAAGAAGGATCTCGGCGCCTTTGAGGGCGAGGATTCTCGCGGTCTCTGGGAACCACTGGTCCCAGCAGATGCCGACGCCGACATTTCCGGCTTTGGTCTTGAAGACTTTGAATCCGGTGTCGCCTGGGGTGAAGTAGAACTTCTCCTCATAGCATTCTCCGGTTGGGATATGGCTCTTGCGGTAGATGTCGACTATGGAGCCATCCTTGTCAATCATGGCAAGGGAATTGAAATAGCAGTTTCCAGACTTCTCGAAGAAGGAGATTGGGAGGACGATTTTGTATTCTTTGGCCATCTCTTGGAAGTGCTTCAAGGTCTTGGAATCCTTAGCCTCTTCCGCTTTGGCAAAGAAGTCATAATTTTCGATTTGGCAGAAGTAATAGCCCTCGAATAATTCAGGGAGCAAAAGCAAATCCACGCCGTTTTTGCTGGCGGTTTTTATAAATTCATCGGCTTTTTCGATGCATTTCTCATAGTTGTCTGGCATTGAGAATTGGGTAATGGCTACTTTGATTTTCATTAGTTCTCCTCCTTGGATGGAACTTGCATGGTGATGCAATGGATGTTTCCTCCGCCATAAAGGATCTCGAGGGTGTTGATCTGATGGATCTCTTTATCCGGATAGACCTTCTGCATGGTCTTGAGAGCGGCTTCGTCTTCTTTGACTCCGAAGGCTGGAAGGATGATGAAGTCCTTGCCTTGGTAGTAGTTGACATAGGAAGCGGCTAAGCGACGTCCCGCCTCTCTCTTATCGAGGGTGTTGTTATTGTTAACGAGGGACTTGGCTTCTTCTTTGCCTAGATATAGCGGTGAAGGAAGCTTCATCTTATGGATGATGAATTCTCTTCCCTTCGCGTCGGTCTGTTTCTTGAGAGCGCGATAGGCTTTCTGGCAATAGTCGTATTGTGGGTCATTCTTGTCGGTGGTCCATGCGAGCATGACTTCGCCTGGTCTTACGAAAGAGACCATGTTGTCGATATGCTCGTTGGTTTCGTCTTCATAGATTCCATGAGGAATCCAAACGATCTTCTCGACGCCGATATATTCACGAAGGACTTCTTCGATTTCAGTCTTGGTAAGACATGGGTTGCGTCCTGGGGAGAGGAGGCATGCTTCTGTGGTGATAAGCGTTCCTTCTCCATCGACAGCGATAGAACCGCCTTCGAGGACGAATTTCGGATGGACATAGGACATAAGTCCCATCTTCTTTGAGATAACAGACCTAAGTCTGTCGTCGTCTTTGTAGTTCTTATAGAGGCCGTCATAGTCTCCGCCCCAAGCGTTGAAGCGGAAATCAACGGTTCTGAGATTCTTGCCGTTGGTGATGAACAAAGGCATGTTGTCACGAGCCCAGGCGTCGTTATAGCGGACTGAGATCGTCTCAACGTTAGGAATCCTCTCGTAGATTGGAGCAAGGGCTTTGTGGAAATTTGGATGGATGCCCACCACAACTTTCTCGTGTTTCGCGATAGCGGTGATGACATCTTTGTAGGCAACCTGAGCAGGTCTGGCTTTCTTTCTCCAGGTATCGAGACGATATGGGAGAAGGACAAGGGTCTCTTTGTGTTTCTCACCTTCAAATGGGACGTGATATCCGTCATTGAGAGGCGTGGTCTTCTTGTTGCGGTGATAATCGCTAAGCCTCTTCTCATAGACGGAGAAGCGACGCCAATTATCGGTGTCGATGACTTGGAAGCCATCTTTAAAAGATGAGATGAGGCGAACGCCTTCTTTCTTGTGTTCTTGGAAGAACTTAACTCTCTTGATGAGGTCTTTGGTCCAGACCTCGCCAGGAACGATAAGCGGGATTCCAGGAGGATACATCATGACTTGTTCTTTGGATACGGTTCCGTCTAATTCGTCGAGAGGCATAACCTTTCCCGGAGCGTGGAAGGCGACACGAGGCCTTGTGAGCATGAATGGGAAAGAACTGTCGAAGTGATGGTCTTCGTAGACGATGTTTTTGTGATAGTGCTTCGCAGAGATATCCTTGAGGGCTTCAACCAAAGCGTCGACGTGCTTCTTCTTCGTTCCGATGGCGAAGACGCACATGATCTCATAAGTCTCAGCGAGCTCAACCTGAACTTTGTATTCGTCGATGAGGAGGCGGTATAAATCAAATCCATCGATATCGAGTTTATCGATCGCTATAACGAATTTGCTGGAGTCATAGTCGTAGGCTCCGTTTGATTTGAAATAGTCCTTGTCTTTGACTTCGAAGCCTTTGATTTGGTTGATCTTCTTTCTCGCATATTCAACGAGCTTATAGGTGTCCGCCATAGCGGTCTGGCCTTTTTTCGAAGCCATGAAAGCGCGAGCCCCGTCTAAAGACGCCATAAGCAAAGTCGATGGAGAAGTCGTATTCAAAATGTTGAGAGAGATCTGAACCTCTTCTTTTCTGAACATGTATTCGTTCAAGAGAAGAACGGAGGACTGGGTCAATGAACCAGCGGTCTTATGGAAGGAGACGGCAGACATATCTGCCCCTGCATCCATAGCAGTCATTGGTTGTCCTTCGATTTGGAAATAGAAATGGGCGCCATGAGCTTCATCAACAAGGACGGCCATATGGTGTTCGTGAGCGTACTCGACGAGTTCTTTGAGGTCACCGACCGCACCAAAGTAGGTTGGATTGATGACAAATATGGCTTTAGCGGATGTGTTTCTGTTGATGGCTTTCTTCCACTCTTCGAGTGTTGGCTGGTTGGCAATCTCAAGGTCGTTATCGATCTGAGGCATGACATAAACAGGAACGGCACCGGAAATCGTCAAAGCGTTGATGACTGATTTGTGGATGTTACGAGGAAGGATGATCTTCTCCCCTGCTTTGACCGCGGTCATGATCATGGCGATGATGCCGCTGGAAGTTCCGTTGATCAAAAAGAAGGACTCGTCAGCGTGGCAGGCTTCCGCCATAAGCTGTTCCGCTTCCATGATGACGCCGGTAGGTTTGGCGAGGTTATCTAAGCCAACCGGGGCATTGACGTCACAAACGAAAACTTCGTGACCTAAAACCCTTGTCGCGGCGTTCTCGACATTGCCCATATGATGTCCTGGGACATCAAAAGGAGAGACATCTTTCTTGATGTAATTCTCTAGAGCCGTGATAAACGGGGTATGTTTCTGACCCAATTTCATTGCGCATATATAATACGCATTCGCTACCCCATGTGAAATTATTTTTTGACCCCTAATGGGATAAAAAATAAACCGCACGGATTTCGTGCGGTTTTTGTCAGCGATTTTTAGATTTTCAAGCTTAGTTGAACTTGACGATCTTGTGGCCAAGATGGAAGCCGGTTCTGGCAAGAAGGGTTCCAATGCCAAGAGGAAGGTTGATGAACCAGATGAGTGGGTGGCGTTTGACCTTCTTGTATTGGCGTTTGTTGTTGGTCTTGCAGTGTCTCCAGAAATCCTTAAGGGCTTCTCTAGATTCTTTGGTGCCGACATATTTGGCCCAGAGAACTGAAAGGAGCATGTTCATGATGAGATGGTGGAAGACGGCTTTGTAGGTGGCCTTGTCTTTGATTGAGAAGATGTCGATGGCATCGAAGATGAGCTTTCCGTTGATAAGGAAGTCTTTGTACTTCTTAACGAGGTTGGAAGTCTGCATGGACTGGCCATCTCTGCCAGTGAGGTACTGATAGACGCTCACAGGGACATAACGGATCTCTTTGACAAACGCCATTGGGGCGTAGATGAAGTAGTTGTCTTCATAAGAGACGTGTCCTGGGCAATGGACTCCGCTTTCTCTAAGGGTAGAGGTCCTATACATGGTGGTATGTAAGGTAAGGTTACGGTCGTAGCGGAAAGGCTTGATGCAGGACCATGGTCCGCCTTTGGCGGCATCATAGTCTTTGCCTTTGAAAAGGTAGTTGAAGTTGATGGTGGCGTCTTTGTTGTCTCTGCCATGCCAGTAGGTGTAGTCGGTGAAGTAGAGGTCGGCTTTGCAGTTTTGCTCTTTGACGTCTTTGAGAAGAGCGGCAAATCCATCGTGATCCACCCAGTCGTCGCTATCGAGGACGCGGAAGTAGACACCGGTGGCGAGCTCTAAGCCATGGTTGATGCCTTCGCCATGTCCGCCATTTGGCTGGTGGACGGCTTTGATGAATGGGTGTTCGGCTGCATACTTGTCAGCAATCTCACCCGTTTTGTCTTTAGAACCATCATCGATGATGATGACTTCGACGTCTTCCCCAAACGGGATGAGGGAATCGACGGCGTAGTGCAAGAATTCCTCGCTGTTATAAGCAGGGATGCACACTGTGATTAATTTCTGTTTTGTATCCATAGGTAAATTACTAGCTTCGCTTGTGGGCAAGCCTAGTAATTATACACATTTAAAACTACCTTAAAAGGTAAAGAAGTGTTTTTGTAGGAATTGTCTAGTTTTCTAAAGCCTTTTTCGCAGCGTTTTCTAAAGCTTCGTCGCGGGCTTTCTTTCTTTGTTTTTTGACTTTGCCTTGGTGGATGAACTCGCGAAGTCCTTTGAAGAACTTGCCGTTGCACATCATGATGAGACCACCGAGCTGTCCCCAACCGATCATGCCGCCTGAAGCGCGGGACATGTTCCTTAATGGGGTGTAGTACATACCCATGGTCATGGTATCTGCCAACGATCTATTGCCGAAGGCTGGGAGAATCTTGATGACGACGCGGATGGCCCACTCGAAGAAGCGGCCAAACCAGCCTTTCGCATAGCGAAGGTCGTAGATGGTTGTCTCAGGAGTGACCATGATTCTGTTTTTCTTGATGAAGACGACTGGTTCCTCGATCTTTCTGCCTAGGAGGGTTTCGAATTCCTCCTGGTCAACGCGTCTGACCTTTCCGCTGAAGTAGGAAGGAAGTTTCTCTTTGTCATATGGCGCTGGGGCGTTCGTGCCTTCTTGATGAATCTTGCCAACGAGAGGGAACGAGGCGCTTGATGGGCCGACGTAGACATCGTAGTCCCCTGCTTCAACTTCCCACTTATTGGTGAGGATGTTGAAGTAACGGAAAGTATATTCATCGAATGGAATGCTGACTTCTTTGGTTTCGCCTGGTTTGATTTCGACTTTGGCGAATCCTTTGAGTTCGAAAGCTGGACGGAAGACCACGCTCTCTTTGAGGCCGATATACATTTCGGCGACTTCTTTGCCGGCGACGCTTCCGGTGTTCTTGATCTTGAAGGAGACGCCCTTCTCATCGACCTTAAGGTCGCTGTATTCGAAGCTGGTGTATGAAAGACCGTAGCCGAATGGGTATCTTGGAGAGATGTCGGCGGTCGCGAAGTAACGGTAACCGATGTATGGTCCTTCACGATATTCGACTAAGCCATTCTGCCAGCCAAAGGTTTCGGCGCTTGGGCAGTCTTCGTAGGTGTATGGGAGGGTTTCGGAAAGCTTTCCGGAAGGATTGACCTTGCCAGCAAGGACTTCGATCATGGCTCTCGCACCTGCCTCGCCTCCGAGGTATCCGTGGACGAGGGCGTTCACATTATCGACGAATGGAAGTTCAACAGGTGAACCCGCACTCAAAACGCAGACGATTGGGGTGCCGATTTCATGCAATTTCTCCAGCAAATCCAACTGATTTTTTGGAATTGCCATGGTTTTTCTATCAAGGCCTTCGGTCTCGCTGTGCTCATCTAAACCGAGGAAATAGAGAACGACATCAGCCTTTGAGGCGAGAGCGCAAGCCTTCTTTCTAAGGCCTTTGCTCTTCTTGCCGTATCTCTTGAAACCAGGCTCGTAGCCAATGACGTTGATGCCTGATCCTTCTTCTTTGGCGACCTCAAGAGCGGACTCGACTTTGATTGGGTTAACGATACTGGAACCAGCGCCTTGGTAACGTGGTTTATCAGCGAAGTCGCCAATGATGGCAACCTTTGTTTCTGGTTTGAGAGGGAGGATGTCCCCTTCGTTCTTCAAGAGAACGATCGATTCTCTGGCGACCGTAAGAGCGGCTTCGTGGTTGGCGTCTTTGTCGGTCTCTGGTTTCTTGTCCTTGAGGTTCTTGTTCGTGAGCAAAGCCAAATCGATGATGCGATCAATGGCCTCATCAACATATTTCTCATCTAAGGTTCCGTCTTTGACGGCGTTGTAGACGTCGTCATTGGTTTCACCGCCGGTGGAAGGCATCTCAACTTCGTTGGAGGCCTTCAAACCGAGGATGCGGTCGTTCTCTCCGCCCCAGTCGGTGATGATGATTCCTTTGTATCCCCAATCTTTGCGGAGGATATCGAGGAGAAGGTGTTCGTTCTCATTGGCGTAGGTGCCATTGAGTTTGTTATAAGAAGACATGATGCTCTTGGCTTTGCCTTCTTTGATGGCGATTTCAAAACCGGTGAGATAAATCTCACGGAGGGTTCTTTCATCGACGATGGAGTTTGACGCCATCCTCTTGATTTCTTGGTTATTGGCAGCGAAGTGCTTTGGACATGCGCTGATGCCGTTTTCCTGAACGCCAGCGATGTAGTTGGCGGCCATCTTACCGGCAAGATATGGATCTTCAGCGAAGTATTCGAAGTTACGTCCGCAAAGCGGATTTCTCTTCATGTTGAGAGCAGGAGCGAGAAGAACGCTGACGTCGTTTGTCGCGGCTTCTTCACCGATGGTCTTGCCCATTAAATGGGCCATCTCAATGTTCCAAGTATTCGCGGTTGTCGCGGATGATGGGAAACAGGTAGCAGGAATAGATGGGTTGAGACCAAGGTTGTCGGCCTCGCTTGCTTGTTTCCTCAAACCGGTTGGACCATCTGAGAAGAACATCGAAGGCAAATCGATGCTTGGCAAGTTCATTGTTTGCCAGAAGTCTTTGCCACTTAATAGAGAAACTTTTTCCTCTAGGGTCAGTTTGGAGATTAAGTCTTTGTGTTTGAGGGCCATATCCTACTCCTTCTATGTTTATGTTTAGGCTATGCCTAAGGCTTTAAGCTTATCGAACATCTCTTTGGCAGCGATGATGCAATCATCCATGTCGTAATACTTGTAGACCGCAAGCCTTCCGAGGAAGAAGGTCTTTGGCTCAAGCTTGGCCGAGAGTTCTTTATAGGCAGCGGCGAGGCTATTGTTTTTCTCGTCGTTGATTGGGTAGCAAGGGATCTTTCCTTCTTCGAAGGTGTCAGGGTACTCGAATGTGACAAGGGTCGAATGATGGTTCTCGCAGAATGGATCAAAGGCCTTGTGCTCAGCGCAGCGGGTGTATGGCTGGTCGTGAGTGGTGAAGTTGATGACCGGGTTGTTCTGATAACGGTCCATCTGCATCCACTGATTGTCGAAACGGAGGGATCTGTATTCGAGCTTTCCGAGCTTGAATGAGAAGTACTCGTCAAGACGTCCGGTGTAGATGACGTGGTCCGCCATCGCATCCCATTTTTCTTTCTCTTCGAAGTAATCCACGCCGGTTTTGACGTCGATTTCTTTCAAAAGGTTCTCTACCCACTTGGAATAACCGCCGACTGGGAGACCCTGCCAGGAGTCATTGAAGTAGTTGTTGTTATATTCAAATCTCAAAGGCAAACGTTTAATGATGCTGGCAGGAAGCTCTTTGCAATCTCTGCCCCACTGCTTCTCGGTGTAGCCTTTGATGAGTTTCTCGTAGATGGTGCGGCCAACGAGTTTGATGGCTTGCTCTTCGAGGTTCTTTGGTTCATCGATGTGTTCCTTCTCAACCTCTTCAGCGATTTTGGCTTTCGCCTCTTCCGCGGTAGTGACACCCCATAACTCATGGAAGGTGTTCATGTTGAAAGGCATGTGGTAGAACTCGCCATGGCAGTTAGCGATAGGCGAGTTGATGAATGGATAAACCTCAACATTGTTGTTGAACATATCCCAGGCGAATTTGTCTGAGGTATGGAAAATGTGTGGTCCATAAGTGTGGACGATGATGCCATCTTGGATGGCTGTGGAAATATTGCCGCCGACATCGTCGCGTTTCTCGAGGACGAGAACCTTCTTACCGGCGTTCTTAAGTAAGTTGGCGATCGTTGAGCCAGAAAGGCCGCTGCCAACAATCAAGTAATCGTAATGCATAAGCACTCCTATTCAGACCGGTATATTTTACCTTAACCTAGGGTAAAAGTGCTACAATACCAAAGGTAAATTTATGAAAAAGAACGAAGTTATACATGAAGCGCTGGCAAAAGAAGGCGCAGATGCTTGGGTTATCGTCGACTACGAAAACAGAAACAAAACTCTAGTCGAATTCCTTGGTGACAGGATGCTCACGAGAAAGATTTTCCTCGTCTTCCCGCTTAACAAGAAGCCTTTCATCATCTGTCACTCAATCGACACCGTTTTCCTTAGGGACGAAGAGATCACGAGCCAATTCGACCTCAAGGTCTACCATACCTGGCAAGAAATGCTCGATATCGAGAAGAAAGAGTTCGCCGAATATAAGAAGGTCCTTATGGACATCTCCGAGTTTGGCCTTCTCCCAAGAATCTCTTTAGCCGACTATGGCTCAGTCGAATTCGTTAAGAGCCTTGGCATCGAAGTCGCTTCAAGCGGAAACCTCCTCCAGAGATTCAGCGCCTTATATAGCGACAGAGCCTATGAGCTTCAGCTTCTCGCCAACAAGAAGACCCTCATGATCAAAGATGAGGCCTTCGCCAAAATCAAAGAGCTCATTCTTAAGAATGGCGAGACCAGCGAATACGAGATCCAGAAATTCATCTGCGATAGATTCCATGAAGAAGGCATGGTCTATGACGACCCTGCTATCGTCGCGATTGGCAAGAACGCTTCCGACCCTCACTATGGCCCGAGCAAAGAAGTCTCCTCCCCTATCAAGAAAGGCGACTTGGTCCTTATCGATATGTGGGCGAAGATGGACGACCCTGAAGGCGTCTACGCCGACATCACCTGGATGGGTTATGTTGGAGAAGAGGTCCCAGAGGTTTACGCGAAGAGATTCGAGATCCTGAAGAAGGCGATTGAAGCCGATTTCGAGTTCCTCAAAAACGAGCTTCCTAAGAGAGCGGTCGCCGGTTACGAAGTCGACCAAATCTCAAGAGATTACATAAAAGACGCAGGATTTGCTGAGTATTTTGTCCATAGAACCGGACATAACATCGCAGTTGACGTCTCTCCTCATGGCCCTGGCGTGAACATCGATAACTATGAGTCCCACGACACTCGTGAGATCATCGATGGAGTCACTTTCTCCCTTGAGCCAGGCATCTATGCGCCTGACTTCGGCATGAGAAGCGAGACCAACGTCTACATCAAAAACAGGCAGCCAATTTACGTTGCTGGACACCAAGAAGAGATCGTCGCGATTCTCAAAGATTAACCTTAACTCCAGAAGGCCGGCCTAATTTGACCGGCTTTTTCTTTTTGTCTAGAATAGGCACGTCTTATGAAATTCTCGTCTTTCATGAAATTTGCTGGTTTCGGAATCAGCACAATTCTCTTTCGTAGGAAGAAACCTATTTTAGGAACGGTCATCGTCACCGATAAGTGCAACCTCCACTGCAAACACTGTTCCGTCAATAACATCACCGCGGTCATCCACCCATATGAGCAGATCAAAGGTGAGATGAAGCAGCTCTATGACATGGGCGTGCGCATCCTCTTTTTCTGTGGAGGCGAGACCTTCATGTGGAAGGACGGAGACAAGACCCTTAGAGACCTCGTCATCGAGGCGAAAAAGATGGGCTTCCTCATCGTTAACATAGTCACAAACGGTACCTGGCCAATCGATTTGCCAGAGGCGGACTTAATTTTATTAAGTCTTGATGGCGACAAAGTCCACCACAACATCATCAGAGGCGAGACTTACGACGCCATCTTCGAGAACATCTCCAAGGCCACCTCAGACAACATTTGTTTCTATATGGCCGTCAATCAGATCAACAAGGATTGCATCCGTGACGTCTGCGAGAAAGCCCGCGACACCAAGAACGTCAGAGCGGTCTCTTTCAACTTCCACACCCCATACCCAGACACCAAAGAACTCAAACTCACCAAAGAAGATAAAGCCAAATGCTGCGAGACCATAAAGCAGATGATGAAGGAAGGCTGCCCTGTCTTTAACCTCAAGAGCGCATTCCCATATATCATCGAGAACAAATTCCCGACCCCATGCCACCAATGCGTCGTCATGGAGAACGGAAAGCTTTCCGTCTGCGGGCGTTGCATCGATGTCCCGGGCCTTTGTGATGAATGCGGCTACTTCTTCGTCGCCGAATATACCCTTCTCTTCAGGGGCAACTTGAAGATCATCTTCGAGATGCTTAAGACTTACCTGAAATACATCTAAAATGAGCTTCCTTACATCACTTGCAAGATCCTGGCTCACAAGGTCACTCAAACCATTCACTTTCAAGAGCGATTACGACCAGGTTCTCCCATATGAAAACCTAGACAATCTAGGTCTTTATGTTCACCTTCCTTTTTGCAAAAACATCTGCAATTTCTGTCCGTATTGCAAAAAACTCTACTCAGAAGAGGAGAGCAATAGGTATATTGACGCCCTCATAAAAGAGATTCATTTAGTTGGTTCTCAAAGCAAAGAAAAGAAGAAGGTCACTAGCCTCTATTTCGGAGGCGGAACCCCTGCTTTGTCCGCGCCTAGAATCCACGAGATCATTGAGGCCATAAACGAGCACTTCATCATCACCGAAGGAATCGGTTTGGAGCTTCATCCGGATAACGTTAACAAAGAAACCCTTCAGACACTTAAAGATGCCGGGGTCACCAAGATCTCAATCGGCATCCAATCCTTCCGTTCCAAATACCAGTCCATCTTAGGAAGAAAGACTGTGGACACCAAAGCCATGAAAGAGGCTTTAGAGGCCGTTCCTTTTGAAACGGTATCCATGGACTTCATCTTCGCTTTGCCTTCACAAACCTATGAAGACCTTGAAGCGGATGTCGATGAGGCTTTCGAACTTGGCGCCAACCACGTAGCCATTTATCCGTTCATCGACTTCACCTTCACCTCTAGCAAAGTCAAAGCCCTCCCAAAGAAAGAGAAGAGAGAACTTCTTGATGCCATAACAAAGCATTGTCAGGAGAAAGGCTATCCTCGCAGCACCATTTGGACCTTCTCAAGCAAGCCTGAGGCCAAATACTCGTCTATGACGAGAGAGACCTTCTTAGGCTTTGGTTGTTCTGCCACCACCCTTCTCAAAGACCAGTTCAAGATCAACACGTTCGATGTTGATTCCTACATCAAGAGAATCGGAGAAGGGAAACTCCCAACTTCGTTGACAATCAGATTTAAGAAGAGACAAAGAATGGTCTATTGGCTCTTCTGGACCGCTTATAGCACAAGCGTGGATTCCAAAGACTTCGAGAAGTTCTTCGGCGTCTCCCTTAAGAAGAAGTATGGGTTTGAGTTATGGCTCGCTAAAAAGATTGGTTATATCACCGAGAAGGATGGTGTTTACACCATGACACTCAAGGGAGCGTTCTACTACCACTACTTCGAGAACTTCTACACCCTCTCCTACATCGATAAGATGTGGGGCATTATGAGGAAAGAAGCTTTCCCGAAACAGATCAAACTATAGAAAAAAGAGGCGCGGAGTAAGGACGCCTCTTTTCCTTTATGGTCGACGAGAACTGTATGTAACAGCGTGAAAGGAGTAGCCGCTGTTTTTAGTTGATTGAGATGTTGTGAGCCAACTCTTTCTTCTCTTCTTCCTTAGGGAAGACGAGGGAGAGAACACCATTTTCGAATTTAGCGTTGATGCTCTTTTCGTTGGTCAGGCCAACATAGTAAGTCCTAGAAGCAGAACCATAGGTTCTCTCATGGCAAACGTATTTGCCTTTGGACTTCTCGTCCCTCTTATCTTCGCGCTTGGCGGAGATGGTTAAGTATCCATCTTTGAGGGTGACGTTGATGTCTTCTTTCTTAACGCCAGGAAGCTCTACATCCATCATGTAATGGGTTTCGTCTTCTTTGACATCCGTCTTCATGGAGATGGCGTGATTTTCTCTTCTGCTAACTGGAGCGAAGAAATCGTAGAATGGATCAAATCCGTAGTTGACTAAATCAAATGTCATTGTAGTTACCTCCTTGGGATTTTTTAGCACTCATACTTCCTAAGTGCTAACTATATATTAGCCCTCTTTTTAGCACTGTCAATAGGTAAGTGCTAATTTTTTATGCGAAATTTTTTGCCCTCTCATTCATGCGCGCGAACGCATTAAATAATAAAGATGATATCTGCTTTTCGTAGGCGCCAAAGTCGACTATGAAAAAATCGTTTTTAGTGTTTTCGCGAAATAATTTTTCAACTTCGTAATTAATTTCTTTCACCATCTTCTCCGCACATACATCACAGATCTGTTGGTAGCGGCTCATGTCAAAACCCCAGCCGCTGATTAAGCCGGCTGTGTCTTTAAGGGTCTTGCAGAGTTTTTCTCTTAGAGCGGTCATCTTAAACTTCCCTTTGAACTGGGAAGAATAAGGATCAAGCCCATCGGATATGAGCTTTGAGAAATAAGAAAGAACTTCGGTTTCGGTGTTTTGATAGATGTTGTTATTCATAAGTGCCTCCACTTCTCATATAGAGGCATTTATGAAAATGTTCACAAAAAAAGGACCGAAGAATCGGTCCTAGATTTTGTTATTTGTTCCTTACTTAGCAAGGAAGGCTTTGACACCGATGAAGAGTTCGGTTCCAGCGGCAAGGAGAGAAGCAACCGCGGTAGCGATGAATCCCCAAGCAAGGGTGAGTTGGAACTGAGGAGCTTCGACCATGACTGGGGCAAGGAAGGCTAAGATGCCGGCGACGGCCATGCAGAGGCCACCGACGATCGAAAGGAATCCGCCGAACTTTCCGCCATACCATCCGAAGGCGACTCCGAGAAGCTCGAAGGCAGCGCCAACGATGAAGAGAACGAACATGGCAACAAGTCCGCCAGTCGCGCTGATGGTGAATGGAGCAGCTGGGTTGGTGAAGACAAAGTCATAACCGCGAACGAACTCATCCGCGCCAGCCTGGACGCCAGGGGCGATTGGGAAGAGGAACGCGCAAAGGGTGAAGATGAGGGCGACGATGCCAAGTAATCCACCTAAATTTGAAGTCTTTTTCATATAGTTAGTCCTTTACTAGAAACGAGTTAATCTTACTAGCCTTGTAATCGTTGTTCAAGGCTTCGTAATTGTTAAACAATTATTTCAGGCCGTTTCTAATCTCTTTGAGCTTGGTTTGAAGCTCTTTTAATCCGAGGTTAAGCTCATTGGCTTCACCTGGTTTAAGATGACGAACCCTTTCGATCTGGGCCTCGATGGCTTTGGCCGCCAAGACCTTCGAATAGTTAGGGTTGTTGATGTTGGCATTAAGAATCTGATCCTGCCTTTGGGTCTCGGCAAAGCCGGAACTGTGGCTGGCTGGTTTCTTTGGCGCCTCTTTCTTAGGGGCTGGCTTCTTAGCTGGCGCCGGCTTTTTGGTTTCGGCCGGTTTCGCTTTAGGAGCAGCCTTAGGGGCTGGCTTTTGTTTTGGCTCCGCTTTTGGTTTTGGAACCGCGACAGGTTTTGGTTTCAAAGAAGCGTAGAAGTCATTGTTCTTCTTTTCGAAGACAATGGTCGCTCCCTTGATCTTGTATTCCTTGAGCATGTCGTGCTTAAGCTCGGACACATCTTTGTCGACCGCTTTAAGGTCTTTGGTGGTGACATCGTATTCACCATGGACCATGGCGACATATGCAACGTCCGGGTCTCTGAAGATCCAACCGTTATACTGGCCGAGCTTCTGAAGCGCGAAGCTTGGGGTCCTTCCGATTCCGTAGAAGATCTTCGGGGTTTCGGCCTTTGGTTTTTCGGGCGCCTTTGGAGCAGGAGCGGCTGGCTTGGCTTTTGGAGCCGGGGCTAAGCGCTTCTTCTCCTCAAGAAGCTTCTCTTCTGGGTAACGGAGTTTGAGATTTGCTTTCTCGGCAGGCTTCATGGCCTTGAGAAGAGCAAGCTGTTTGTCGATATCCTCAATCTTCCTTGGGGTTGGGTAATTAGGATTGCTGAGGTTCGCAGAAAGTGTGGAATCTGCTAAAACCACAGGGGATTTGTCAGTGATTTTTGGTTTTTCAGGGGCTTTTTGCTGGGCTTCCTGTTTGGTTTTGATTGGGGTTTTGTTGTTCGAAATTGGTCGAACGTTGTTTCTTGCTGGGGCGCGTTCTTGCGGCTTCTCGCCGTAGTTCACCTCTAAATCACCGTTTCTACTGATGCGGTAGACGTTGATGATTCTTCCCTTCTGGGATTCGAGGCTATTGAGACCACGGATGTCGTTTGTAAGTTTCTTGTCTTGGGTGATGATGAGAATCTTCTCGGCGATTCTCAGATCGGTGACCTTGGCAAAGATTGCTCTATCCGCAAAACCGTCTTTGTGGGTTGGTTTTGTGATCTCAATGGTTTTGCCATGGCGTTTATTGTCTTGCAGGATTTTCATGGCGAGTTTCGCTTCTACTAACTTATCGCCTTCCTTGCTCTTCGAATGCTTTTTGAGTTCTTCCATGCATTCGCCAAGAACAATAACTTTCAAACCGTCTTTCCAATATTCACGGGATTTGACTAAGCAATCCATGAACAAAGGGAACGAGTCTTCCATCAAGGAACAAGTATCCATGAACACTTTGTCGAAATTATTCAAAAATTTCGCAAGGTTCGAGGACTTGATTTCCTCGCTGTACATTAAAAGTACCTCCTTATGAGTTAATTCTACTATATTTAGAACCTATTGGTTCCTAGAGTTTTCTAAGCGATGAAAAGGGCGGCTGCGCCGACAACGCCGGCATCGCTGCCTAGAGCGGAGACGAGAACCTTAACTTCTGGGGTTCTCTTAAAGCCATAGTCTTTGGCCGCGAGTTTCTTCTCAACGGCATCAGTCAAGTATTTGCGCTGATTGGAAAGACCGCCGCTGAGGATGACGGCCTCTGGGCGGAAGATATTGCAGAAGTTGATGATTCCCAAGGTGAGATATTCCTCATAATCATCAACGACTTTCAAAGCGGTCTTGTCGCCTTTCTTGGCACATTCGAATGAGGTGCGGCCATCAACTTTCTTGATGTCGCCTTTGACGAAGTCCCACATCTTGGAATCTTTGTCTTTCTTCATGGCTTTTTTGGTGTCGTTGATGAGAGCAGTAACTGAAGCATATGCTTCAAGGCATCCTTTGAGTCCGCAGGTACACTGACGTCCGCCTCTTTCAATGACCATGTGGCCGAGCTCGGTTCCTTTGCCTTCGTTGCCTTCATAGAGTTTTCCATCAAGGAAAAGCCCACCGCCGACACCGGTTCCAAGGGTAAGAAGAACAAGGTTGTTATATTGTTTGCCAACACCGAACTTGGCTTCGCCAAGCATGGCGGCATTAGCGTCGTTGGTCACTTTTGTCGGAAGCCCCGTGGCCTGACGGATCATCTCAGCGACTGGAGCATTGTTCCAACCAAGGTTTCCGGAGAAGCAGCAAACACCGCTTCTGCTGTTGATCGAGCCTGGGCAACCTATGCCGATTCCACCGACTTCAAAGCCTTCGGCTTCCACGGCTTTCACGTTTGTGCTGATCAAATCACCAAGCTGGGTGAGAGTGGCCTCTTGCTTGGCTCCTTTGATGAATTTCATCGTAAAACGATGGCTGATTGTGCCTTCTTCATTAACGAACGCGCACTTTATGGACGTTCCACCAATATCAATTCCTAAATATAGCATGGTAGATATTCTCTCTCATTTGCCCAAAAGAATAAAGAAGCTTGCTCTACATCTCCTCGATGGTGTCTTCCAGAGACTTTCTATCGGTATGCCTTGGTGAAGGCTGTGACTCTGCGGTTGGATAGCCAATCGCAAGCATCATTGCAGGTTTGATGTTTTCAGGAAGTTCGAAGGCTTCTGCAACGAGCTTCGAGTTGAAACCTCTAATCCAAAGGCTATGAATTCCGAGGTCTTCCGCTTCATACATCATTGAGGTCAAAACGGAACTGGCGTCTTGTTCTCCTGAGTTATAGCCTTCTTCGCGAGCGTTCTTCCAAACGACATTAGTGTCGTAACAGATCAAAAGAACGATTGGGGCGTTATATGTATGGGTAAGTTTTGCCGCTTTCCAAAGAGCGTCTTCGCTTTTGATGACGTAAATCTTTTGCGGCTGGAAGTTACAAGCGGTTGGGGCAACCCTTCCCGCTTCAAGGATTTTCGAGAGCTTTTCTTCCTCAATTGGACGAGACTTATCAAAGCTTCTTTCCGAATACCTTTTCTTCGCTAATTCCAAGAATTCCATAATCAACCCTCCTTCTGGTTAACTGGATATCTTTTTATTTATAAAAGCTTCCGAAAATATAATGTCATTAATGTTCCTTTAGTACAATCCGAATTGCTCCTTTGGCCGATTCATCTAACGAAATTTTATGTTGGAGTGAGGTGGTTGCTGTTATATACTTTGCCACGTGAAAAACGAAAGCCAGAAAAAATCGAATATCGGATTCATCATCGCTCTTCTTTTGACGTGCGCTGGCGGGTTCCTTGAGGCTTATTCCCTCTACTACCGTGGTTTTTGGGGAATGATGATGACGGGCAACCTTGTTTATGGCGTTGTCAGCATCATTGAGGGAGAGCCAGTCAAACTTCTCACTTATATACCGGCGATCGTTCTTTTTGCGGTCGGCGTTTTCCTTGCCAGGCTTATCGAAGATAAGATTGCCAAAGAAGACGAAAGGAAATACCACATCATCGAACTTTCAGTGATCGTTGGTCTTCTTGTTGTTGTCATGGCCATACCAACCGTTGTTGACCCAACAGCTAATCCTCCGTCCCCGGACAAATTCGCCTGGCCAAACATAATCTCAAATTGCCTTATCGCTATAATCGGAGGCTTCTTAACCAAAAGCTTTGCTTCCTTTGATGAACAGCCATACACGGCGACTATGATGACTGCGAACATGGGCCGTTTAGCTATATCGACTTATGGTGCGATATTCGGGGAAGACAAAAAGAAAGGGCGCATGTCTGCTTTTAAATACGCCGCAATCATTCTTTTGTTCGCTATTTCCGCTGCCGGTTGTTTTGCTTTCTATTATTTTGTTTATCCAAGCCTAAGCGGAGACGTCGTAATCTCCTACTTCCCTAACCTTACTTTGCTTTTGCCTTTGGCAACAATCGTGACTTCGTTGGTCCTTTTTGTCACAAGCAAAGCCGAAAAAGCTTAATCTTTGGTTAATAACACAACCGTCTCAACGTGATAGCTTCTTCCAAACTCATCAACAGGTTGGACTTTTTTGACTTTGTATTTTGACTTAAGAATCTTAAGGTCTCTGGCAAGAGTCAAAGGGTTGCAGGAAACATATACGATCTTCTTTGGCTCTAAGGCTAAAGCCGCGTTTAAGAATTTCGGAGTGGACCCTTTCCTTGGCGGGTCCATGAATAGCACATCAAGGTGTTCTTTTCGCCTCGCCATTCTAAGAATGAAGGCTGTCGCGTCGTCCAGATTGGCTTCGAAATTTGTAATGTGATTCGCGTAGGCATTCTTAGCCGCGTCTTTGACCGCTTCTTCGACAAGCTCAACGGAGATAACCTTCTTCGCTCTCTTTGAAGCAATAAGGCCAATCGTGCCAATTCCTGAATAAGCATCCAAAACCACGTCTTCTTTGCTTATTTCCGCAAAATCCATAGCGGTTTTGTATAGGATTTCCGTCATAACAGGGTTCGTTTGATAGAAACTTTCGGCCGAGATTTTGAATTTGACTCCGCACAAGGAATCTTCAATGAAGCCAGGCCCATACAAGGTTATGAAACGTCTTCCTAAGATCACGTTGGTTCTCTGGCCATTGATGTTCTGAATGAGGGTGGTTACTTCTGGAATCTCTTTTTGAATGAGGGAGATGAGTATTGGCTTCCTTTGAACAAAGGCTTCCTTGGTCACCAAAACAAGCATGATCTCCTTCTTGTAATAAGAGGTCCTAATCATTGCATAACGGATTGATCCGGTTTCGCTTATTTCATCGTAAGGCTCTATGCCTAGACGATTGAAAATGTCGTTAAGTCTCTCAAGGATTCTTTGGGCTCTAGAGTCTTCAATAAAACACTCTTTCCTTGGGACGATCGCGTGGGTTCCTTCCTTATAAAAACCATAAATGGTTTTTCCTTTATCATCTTTACCAAAAGGAACCTGGATCTTGTTTCGGTAGTTGATAGGGTTTTCCATGCCTAAGGTAGGCAAAACCTCTACATCGATTTCGGCATATCTCTTTAACTGGTCTTCAACCTTTTTGCGCTTATATTCAAGCTCGGCCTTATAGGCGTATTTTTGGAAAACGCATCCGCCACAGGCAGAAGAAACCTTGCATTGAGGCTCAATGCGATCAGGCGACAAAACGGAAAGTTTCTTTACCCTTCCAAAGTATTGGCCGTTACGTTTGTATTCAATCTCCACTTCCCCTTCATCGCCTGGGAACATAGCGGGAACGAAAACAACAAGGCCGTCTAACTTGCAGACTCCTTTGCCTTCAATGCTTAAATCGATGCATTTCAGGTTATAGGTTTTGTGAAGAATGGTTTCGGTCATCTAATATATCGTTTTTGCAGGACAAATATCAAAATATCCCCCACAAAAATCAGCTAAATTAGGCAGCGGCTTTCTCTTTTGGAGCAGCCATCAAGTCTTTGATGAACTGGACTTCGGCTTCAACGTCAAGACGCGGGAAGAGCTGATCGCCCTTAACGACCTTCTGTCCACCGAGAGAGCCAATCTTTGTGGCGGTCTCGTAGTTTCTCATAGAAGGATCGACACCAAGTTGGTCGAAGATCTTCTCGGATTTGGTAACGAGGATTGGGCTAAGGAGTTCGCCAGCAAGGAAGATGACGTTGGCGAGATGAGACATGCAGCTGGCAAGCTCTTCTGCTTTAGCAGGATCTTTCGCAAGGGCCCATGGTGCGGACTCTTCAATGTATTTGTTAGCGGCACTGACAAGATCCATGACGGTAGCGTAAGATTCGGTGACTTTAAGGTCATCGCTAAGGACTTCGTAGGCCTTGATGGTTTTCTCAGCGGTTTCTCTGAGGTTTTTGTCGAGGTCGTTAAGCTCGCCTTTGTAGGCTGGGATAACACCGTCGAAGTATTTGTTGATCATGGAAACGCTACGGTTGAGAAGGTTTCCAAGGCTGTTAGCGAGGTCAGCATTAAGTCTTTCGACGAATTGCTCTGGGGTGAATTGTCCATCCTGGCCGAAGACGATTTCTCTGGCGAGGTAATAACGGACGGCATCAACGCCGAAACGCTCAACAAGAGGTGGAACAGGGATAACATTGCCCTTGCTCTTACTCATCTTGCCGTCTTTCATCATCATGAGGCCGTGGACAAAGACTCTGTTTGGCTCACGGAGATTGAGAGCCTTTAAGAACATTGGCCAATAGATGGTGTGGAATCTGGTGATGTCCGCGCCGATGACGTGAACGATCTCGGATTCTGGGTCGTTCCAGAACTTCTGGAACTTGGAATCGTCTTCCTGAAGATATCCAAGGGCGGAAATGTAGTTTGTGAGGGCATCGAGCCAGACGTAGATAACGTGGCCTTCCGCTTCTTTCACTGGAATGCCCCAATCGAAGGTGGTTCTGGTGATGCAAAGATCGTTGAGGCCAGGTTTGATGAAGTTATTGACCATTTCGGCTTTGCGGCCTTCTGGTGTAATGAACGTTGGGTTTTCGTCGTAGAGTTTAAGAAGCTCGTCGACGTATTTGCCACACCTGAAGAAATAGGCAGGTTCCTCTTTCTCCACTACTGGACGGCCACATTCTGGGCAGATATGTTCTGGGCCAACCTGGGTTTCGGTCCAATATGATTCTTCGTGGACGCAATACCAGCCTTTATAGGCGCCAAGGTAAGCGTCGTCGTTTTTAATGAACGAAGAGAAGATCTTCTTAACGGTTTCATAGTGGCGTGGCTGGGTGGTACGAATGAAGTCGTCATTAGAAATGCCCATGGTGTTCCAAAGGCTAGTGAATTTGACGGCAACTTCATCGACGAAAGCCTGAGGGGTAACACCCTTGGCTTCGGCGTTTTCCTGAATCTTTTCGCCGTGCTCGTCTAAACCAGTGAGGAAATAGGTCTCAAAACCCCTCATTCGTTTTCCGCGGGCGATGATGTCGCAGAGCGTGGTGCAGTAAGCGTGTCCAAGATGTGGAGATGCGCTTGGATAGTAGATAGGAGTTGTGATGTAGAACTTTTTACTCATGGCTAATGGAACCTCCTCGCATTTAAAAATGCGATCTTTGTAATCATAGCATAGTTTTGTTTGATTAAAACAAAAGGGCGTCCTTTTAAGGTGAAGAAGGCAACAAAAAAGACCTCCGACGGAGGTCTTAATTTTGCTTTTGTTAGCTTATTTCTTGGAAGCTTCAGCCTTGGCAAGTTTCTTGTTGAACTTGTCGATACGGCCGTCGACAGCAGCGCTTCTTTGTTTGCCGGTGTAGAATGGGTGGCAATTTGCGCAGGTTTCAACCTTAAGCTCGGTTCCGAGGGTTGAACCAGTGGTGAAGGTGGTTCCGCAGCTGATGCAGGTGACCTTGCACTCATGGTACTTTGGGTGGATGTCTTTCTTCATTTCATTACTCCTTTCGCCTTGGCACTTACTTTTGCCAAAGAGAGTTCGCGTCTAATCATACGCGAGGGAACTTGCTTTCGCAAGTAAAAAGTAAGGCTAATTGTAAAGATAGATTTTGAGGCCTATTCTTCCTTTGTGAGGGTAACCCCATTACTTTCGATGGGCTCTGGTTTGTTGGCGGCGATTCTCTGCTTGATGAACATAGCGATGCCGGTCGCCATTTCTGAGACAGCAAGGATAATCGATGGCGCGGTTCCTGCTACTGCGTACCAAACATTCAACTCCTTGTTTTCAACGCTAGCAGCGATCGCTTTTCCTAAAACGATGCCCGAGACGAAGAGTACGGCGGCGAACATAACCACCAATAACCAAGGGTAGATGTTCTCCTCTACTTCTTTTGGTTTTCCGATGACGAGGAGCTGGAATAAAAGCATCACTCCAAGCGAAAGAACCACATACATAAATGGCAAGAAAGACTTTTCGTAGGCGTAGAACTCGTCGATATAAGGGGCTAAAGCAACGGTAACTGAGTTCAATAAGAACAGAGTAGCCGCAGCCACAAAGACAGCATAACTAGCAATTCTCTTAATAATCTTCAAAGCTTCCATAATTAATCCTTCACGAGTTCGATCTCGTCATTTGGTTTCATAAGCATCGCCATTGGCGCAGTAACAATCATAGCTTGACGGTAGTCCCAAGTCATCCCTGGTTTCATATGCATTGGGATCATATGTTTTGGGTTGATGGCGATGGCTGCTTTTGTGGCTTCTTGCGGGGTCATGGTATAGGTGCCGTCGATAGGCAAAAGAGCGTAGTCGATGTTCTCGTTTTTGAGGTCTTCCATCTCGGGGATAAAATCGGTGTCCCCAGCATGGTAGATTTTCACTCCATCAACCTCGATGACGTAACCAACGCATTCAGCCTTATTGTGATGCGAGTTGTAAGCAGGAACGGCTTTGATTTTTAAACCTTTGGATTCGAAGGAATGATAGACGCCATTGGTAAGCGCGTCCTTAGCTCTGATAACATATCCGCCAGGGTTAAAAGTGATGAGGCTTGTTTCATTGTGGTCGTAGTGTTCGTGGGTGATTAAAACAAGGTCAGCAGGAGTCTTGTAACCGAGTCCAGAAAAAGGGTCAATGAAAACGACTTTTCCTTCGTTTGTTGTGAGACGGAAAGAAGCGTGTCCCTGATAAAAAAGCTTTGCCATAGATCATCCTCCGGAAAATTTGTGGCGGGCAAATTGCCTTCCAATAGATTTTACGATTTCGCTCAACGAGAAACAATATAACTAATAAGATTAGTAAGCATCATAACAAAAAGGGCGTTTGTTATATTTTTACCTATTTTGTCGGTAATGTTTTAAACCACTGTTTTACGCATGATTTTGATGTCAAAAACATCTCATTACTCAGTCTCAAATGGTTATTTCGCATTTCAGCGGCGCCAGAAACCGTTCCGATCGCGCATTTGGGACAAGTTAGAAAAGTGCTGTGTTATGTTTTTACCTATTTTATTGGTTGTGTTATAATTCGGCTATGAGAAATGATTTACTAACAAGCACCAAATCGGTTTTCAAACCAAACGAACTCTTTTCTAGTGCTGACATCAACGACAAAAACATGTCTGAGGCAGCGAAGAAGGAAGGGTTAGTCAGATTGGTTAAATCCGGTGATCTTAAGCGTTATTCCTACGGTTTCTATTACATCCCTGGCCATGGTGAGCCTAGCGTATCCGAAGCAATAGAACTCCGTTACATATCACGCGGAAAAGACGTCTATGGATTCTACACTGGCGAATGCTTTTTGATGTCTATTAACAACCGCAAAATTTCCGTCAATGAAAAAGTCGAAATCATGACCAATAAGGCCACTAGCGGAAAGAAAAACGTCTATATGTTTGGAAAGCGGTTTACCCTTAGAAAACCATACTATCCAATAGATAAAAACAACGTCACGCTTAATGCCTTTTTGGCCTATATCGCGATGACTCCATTAAGCCGAATTAAGGAAAATTATTCTGTCTTAGCAGACTATATTAAGAAGGCCCATTTGGCTGCAAACGATGTCATGGAGATGGCGGTTTATTATCCCGCCAAGACAGCCTCAAAACTCCTGGCTTCAGACCTATATAGATCGCTTTGGAAGCATTAAAAAACAGGCCCTAAACGAGCCTGTTTTTATTACCTTTATATTAGGTTATTTTTGCTCTTCGCCAAGGGCTAATTCGCCATACTCAGAGAAGTCCCAATCTTTATGTTTTTTGACGATAACCTTGAGGGCTTCTTTCATAAGATATTCTTCCGCGGAACGTTTGTCTTCACCGGAGTTTTTAATCGCGGACTCGGCTTTATCCATAGCAAGCTTTGTTTCGCCTTCGGATTCTTCAACCAAACCACTGATAAGGATATAAGCTCTAACAGCAGGTCCAGTGCTTAAGTTGGCGATAAATTTCTTCTCCTCGAGTTTGAGGCTGATGTACTCCTCTTTAGCCTCATTTAATGGGTTTAAGTAGAGGTGAAGAGCCATCTTCTGAGCGACGGCGTTGAGGTAGATTTTAGAAGAAACAGAGTTCTTGCTGTTGATGGTAAACTCGTTAATTCTTAAGGCCTCATCGTAGTTCTTTTCGTTCAAAGCTTTGTATAAGGCAACTTCGTTGAGCTTAACGGTGAAGTCAGTGACTGATTCATAGACCTTGGTCTCACCGACATCTTCGCCACGGGCCATCTTGTCCTCGGCCATAAGGATTTGGTTATAGGCAATAACGTTGGTTTTGCTGTTGAAGATGACGAAGTAGGCGCCATCGTTTTTGGAGTCGAGAGCGGCCGGGAAGATATCGTAAATGAAGATCAAGCAGCCAACGGTAAGAACCGTAATACCAACAATTTTTAAGGTAACCGCACCCTGAACGGCGGAGTTATTTCCAAGGACGATAAGGACAACGCAAAGGATGACTTCGAGAAGGAAAAGGACAAGAGGCATGAAAATAAATGGTCTTGGGTTGCTCTTTTCGACATCATTAGGAACAACCTTGGTTTCTCCTGTCAAACCGTCGAATCCACCGAATCCAACCTTCATCTTGCCTTCTTTATCGCGCTTAAAGGCAATGCCTAAGCAGGTCCAGGAGGCAACCTTATAACCCCCTATTTTCGCGCCCAAAAGGTGTCCGAGCTCTAAAACTACGGCAGTTAAGACGAGTCCGACTAAGACAGAGAGCAAAATAAGTAAGAAACCTTCCATTGGTAACTGGCTGGAAATGCTATTGTCGGTTAATAAAGGTCTAATGACGCCAAAACCGACGCCAACTGCGGCGCCGAGCATGATGGCGTATACGATATAACCCATCACATCGTTCTTCTTCATATAAAAATCCTCCTTTAATAGGCAATAAATCCTCTTATCGCCTATTCGTCTAGTGGTTGGTGGTAAAGCCAATCACACGTGTACTTATACCCTTAACCAGACGAATTAATTGGGAGGTCGTTAACTCAATTATCCTAGGAGAAACTATATTGTTTCTCTTCGGTCGACCTCCATTATAATTGCTTTCCCTTTCTATTTCTTCAAAAAACGAACTTTTACCTCTTTTTCTCTTCTCTTGAGAGCTCAACCAAGGCCGGAAGAACGGTCACAAGCGAAGCAGTTATATAGCGTTTCATATAACGATCGAATTTGCTAACAGTAATTGTCGCATCGCGGAAACAGTAACCAAATTCATTACCGACGATGCTTGCGTATCTACGTGAGATATTACGATAGCTAGCAACGCTTAAGCTGTAGTTATTCGCGTTGTTTAAGATGGTGAAAACCTTCGAGATTATCTTGTTATAGAAGAAAGCGTCTACCAAATCGTGGGCGGCGCTGTTATAGCTCGAACGGATGAAAGAGAAGTTGTTTTTGGAGTATTCGAGGATTGCTAAAAGAACCCCTTTAACATCCTTGGCTTCATTAACCCCTTCGACAACCTCGTTGAGGAAAACAGCGGCGAGAAGGTCATAGATGTCGGTGTAGTGGTAGTAGAAAGTCTGCCTGTGGCACCCACATTTCTCACAAAGAGTGGTGACGTTGATGTCATTAAGCGATTTCGTCTGCATTAATTCCTTTAACGCATACTTTAGCTTGGCTTCGGTGATCATAGTCCCTCCTTTCCTTTTTCTTTATTTCTTCTTCTGTTGTTTCTAATGTTCTGGAAAAGGATATCGAGAAGGACATAAATGATGGCCACGAAGGCGATCATCATACCTAATATCGCCCAATGTGCGACATCTAATGCCTGGATATCCAAACCCATAAGGAACGTTTCTTTTCCGCTTTGAGCAAGCGGTGGCCAGAAAACATCCACATAGAAGATCAAAATCGAAACGACAACCGCTCCCGCAAAAACGGTGCCTCTGTAGAGGTCGAGAGGGAAGCAAATGATGAGGAAGGAAAGTAATGATATGACCGTGAAAGCAACGACACTCATGGTTTTTGCTTCCTCAACTGACACGAATTCAGGAGCGAAGACGCTGGCTAAATAGAGGGCGACAACACACAAGACCTCGGCTATTCCGCCAGGGATGGTATGTGACATAACGCCTTCCATAAACCCGCCTTTGAGCCTCTTTGACGCAGGTTGAAGCGCGAGGAAGAATCCTCCGGCACCGATGGAAACGATTTCCCAAATGAGCATGTTTCTGGTTTCGAAAGGATAGCTTGGTCCGCCAACAAGCATGGATATTAAGAAGATAAAGCTTACGATGACCGCAAACATATTCTTAATAAGGAAGAGCGAAGCGGTTCTCTGGAGGTTATTAATGACACGGCGTCCTTCGGCAACAACATCAGGAAGCTTGGAGAAGTCATTATCGACGGAGATCATATGGGCGCTGCTTCTAGCTGCGCTCGATCCGGAAGCCATGGCGATAGAGCAATCAGCGCTCTTGAGAGCGAGAATGTCGTTAACACCGTCTCCGGTCATAGCGACTTTGTGTCCTTGTGCCTGCATGGCTTTAACTAATAAGGATTTTTGCTCAGGTGTAACGCGCCCGAAGACAGAGTACTTGCTGACAATCTCAGGAATCTGTGAGTCTTCGATGGTCTGCATGTTCACATAGTTGTCCGCGTTTTCGACTCCAACACGCTTAGCAATTTCTTTAACGGTGATTGGATCGTCACCAGAAATGATCTTGATATCAACGCCGTTGTTCTTGAACCATTCGATGTTCGCCTTGGCGTCTGGTTTGATTGTGTCAGTGATTCCTAAAATACCAATTAATTCAAGTTTTGCAGGCAATTTTTCGTTTTTGATAGGCTTTTGGCTCCAATAAACAGCCAGGACACGATAGCCAATTCCCATAAGTTCATGGATCTTGTTGGCCACAAAATCCTTATCCACGGAATCAACGAAACCATAGGCTCCAATAACGAAGGTTCCTTCTTCTCCGAAGGTTGCCGCGCTGTACTTCTTCTCTGAATCGAAGGCGATGGTTTCGGTTGCTTCAATCTCCAAAGGATTAAAGGCGGCAGCAATGGCTTTGGCGGTTCCGTTCTGATCGCCAGTGGCTTTAACAATGCTGGCAATATAGGAGCCAAGCATCTCGTCACTATAGTTGTTGCTGTAGTTGTAGAGGGTCTCGACACCAAGGTTTCCATCCGTTAGGGTACCTGTTTTGTCGAAGCAAATCGTGTCGACTCTAGCGAGCATCTCAATACAGTAGAGCTCTTGAACGTTCATGTGTTTGTTAGCGAGATTAAGAACACCAACGGTTAAGGTTAACGAAGTTAAAAGGTATAAACCAGCTGGAATCATGGCGACTATAGAGCCAGATAAGTTCTTTGCGAGTTCCTGGAAATCTTCGAATGTGATGTTCCAATTAAGCTTCGCGGCCCAAACAAGGGTCATCGCAAGGCCCATAACTACGGCGATTGTGCCGGTCACATAGAAGATGTTGAGGGTTGAACGCTTGATTTCGCTCTTTGGTCTGTTGAATTTCTTTGCCTCGTCTTGGAGACCTTCCGCATAGTTGGCAATTCCGACGCTAGTGACTCTAACGTAGGCTTTTCCAGAGACGACAACGGTTCCAGAAAGAATCTTGTCCCCAGGAACTTTGTTAATCTTTTCGGCCTCGCCAGTAACCAAAGACTCATCAACTGAGATAGTTCCCTCAATCAAAACGCCATCGGTCGCGATTTGGTCTCCGGTTTGATAGATAACGATGTCGTGGAGAACGATCTTCTCCATTTCGATATCTACTTCTTCGCCGTTTCTGACGCCGCGAACCTTTGGGTCGGTGATAAGCTTAAGCTTATCAACCGCAAGTCTTGCTCTGATGTCGGAGACAACGCCAATGATGACGTTACTAACGACAGGAACCAAGAAAAGGAAGTTCGAAAAAGCCAATTTGGCGTTCGCCATCAAGTTGACGATGATGATGTAGATGAAGTTAAAGAACGTGAAAACGTTGTCCAAAAGGATCTGCCAAATGGATTTGGTGACCTTCTTTTGGGTCTTATTAACGAAGCCTTGTTTCTTTCTAAGCTCAACTTCTTCGGTTGAGAGACCTTCGTGTGGACCCTTTTCTATGTATTCTGCTTTCTGAATTAAATTAATTAATTCATCTCTTCTTTTGGACATAGCCTTGAAAGTATAGCATTAAAA